>DASTDN010000141.1:0-16901 GCA_035710365.1 Streptomyces sp.
CGCGTACTGCGACTTCTTCGACCGCCGGGAGAAGGAGCTCGGCATGCCCGAGGTGCTCCGGCGCTACCTGCCGCACCTGCTGCCCGGCTGGGCCGGGGCCCTGCAGCACGCCACCATCCACCTGGGCTGGGCGCTGGACGCCGGCAGCCGCTGGATGGCCGTCGAGGGGCTCGCCTACCTGGCCTTCGCCCACGTCTCCTGCCACCCGGAACGCGCCCGGCCCGCCGACGCCGGCCGCGGCGGGGAGAAGCCGATGGACTCCCTGATGCGCGTGGCGGGCCACTGGGAGGAGAACGGGCGGGAACTCGGCCCCTGGGTGGAGAAGCTCGTCGGCGACACGGACGCGGCGGAGGCGTCCGGCATCCACCCCGAACTGCTGCGCTCGGGCCTGCAGTACCGCATCGCCCGGATGCTCGGCGAAGGGCATCCCCTGGTCGACGAGACACCCGCCTGGGTGACGGCCCAGGACGCCACGACGAGCTGGGACGACCTCACGTACGCGGTCACCCTGCTGTACCTGGCGGAACCCGGGGACTTCCTGCTGCTGCACCTGATCACCTCGCTGCACGCGCTGCGGCACATCGCGGACGCGCTGCCGGCCGAACAGCGCCAGGACGTCGTCCGGCACTACTGGACGGGCATCCTCGGCGTGCTGTTCTCCCGGGGGCGCTTCACCCGGCCGCGGAAGCTGGCGGCGCTGGACTCCCTCTTCGACGCGGCTCTGGACGACATGGCGGACCCGCGGTGGGCCCGGGAGTGGGACTGGCTCGTGGCACGGGCGGTCGAGGAGGAAGAGGAGCACAACCCCAAGCTGGTGTACGTCATGCGGGAGATGTGGCGCAGGAGCGGCGGCATGTCCCTGTACCGGGTCGCCGCGGGCCAGTTCACGGCCACCCCGGAACTGCCGGCCACGTTCGAGGAGCCGCCGGTGGAGTGAGCCGCGCACCAGACCAGAACCACGGCAAACAGAAGGGGACATGACACCCATGACCGCGCCCACCGCGCCCACGGCGCCGCCCATCGGCAAGTACCTCGGCACGAACGTCCACCTTCTGCCCCAGACGGACCAGTTACGTGCCCTGCACACCGTGGTCCGGGACCGCAACGCCTCGCCGGAGGACTTCGTGTTCTGCTCCGGCCGCATCATCCGGCAGCTCATCGAGGCGAGCCTGAACCTGATCCCCTTCGAGCCGCGCGACGTCCGCACCCCCGTCGGCAGCACCTACCACGGGCTGCGCCACGCGGTGAAGCTGTGCGGGGTGTCCGTCGTGCGCGCCGGGGAGAGCATGGAGGGCGAGCTGCGCACGGTGTGTCCCGGCATCCCCGTCGGGAAGATCCTCATCCAGCGGGACACCACCACCAAGCTGCCCCGGCTGTACTACACCAAGCTGCCCGAGGACATCGCCGAGCGCCACGTCCTCCTGCTGGAGCCGATGCTGGCGACCGGGGGCACGGCGCGGGCCGCCATCGAGGTGCTGCTGGACCGCGGGGTGCGGGAGGAGAACATCGTCTTCGTCAACTTCATCACCGTGCCGGAGGGCGTCCACGCCGTGTGCGAGCGGTTCCCCCGGGTGCGGATCGTGACCTCCTCCGTCGAGCAGGGGCTCAACGAGAACGCGTACATGGTGCCCGGCATCGGGGACTTCGGGGACCGCTACTTCGGCACCACCTGTTCCTGACCCTCCCCCGCCGGCCGCCCCGGAGCCCGCGCCGCCCCTGAGCTGGGGCTACCGCCCCGGCTCCGGGGCGACGGGCGGGGGACGATCTGCGGGGAACGCGCGGTGACGCGTCATGACATGCTCTCGCCCGGGTACTCGTGTGGATTCGTTCGGGTCGAGGAGGAACATGAACGACGTCGCCGACACCGACTCCGGAGACATCCCCGTGCCCGGACACCGGACACCGCCCGGCGCCCCGCTGGAGGAGACGCTGGAGAGCGTCGGGACGGCCGCCGTCGTCATGGACGACGACGGCCTGATCGTCGGGGCCAACAAGGCGGCGCAGGAGGTGCTGGGCCGGGGCGCCGAAGCGTTCGGACAGGACTTCCACGATCTGCTGCACCGCGACGAGCAGGGGCACCGCATGTCCCGGACCCGCTGCCCGATGCGGGCGGCGCTCCTCGCCCGGGACACCCGGCACGGCGACACCGCGTGGTTCGCGCGCGGGGACGGCACGCTCGTGCGGTTGTCCTGGCTGGTCACGCCCTACGCGGCCGGTTCGGGCGCGCTGGTGCTGCTGTACGCGTCGAAGCAGCAGGCGGCGGGGGACAGCGACGACCGGTTCTCCGCGCGGCTGACGGAGCTGGACCGTCTGGCCCTGCTGGCGGAGACGACCACGCAGCTCACCTCGACGCTGGACGTGGACGAGGCGCTGCACCGGCTGGCGGCGCTCACCGTGCCCCGGCTGGCGGACTGGGCGGTCTTCGACCTGCTCACCGAGGGCGACGAAGTACGCAGGGTGCTGGTCATGGAGCACCGGAACGGCACACGCGTGGAGCGCGTGGACCTGCAGGGACCCATGCCGCCGGTGCCGGAGGAGTCCCCGATGCCCCTGTCGCGGGCGCTGCGGGGCGCCGCCTCGTCGCTGGCCGGCCCGTCGACCTACCACGGCCCGCCCGACTCGGGCATCGCGGTGGAGCAGCAACGGCTGTTCACCGCGACGGGCATGCACTCCGCCGCCATCGCGCCCATCAGGGGGCTGCGCGACGTGCTGGGTGCACTGACACTGGGCCGCTCGCAGCGGCACAGCCCCTTCACCCGGGACGACCTGCCGCTGCTGGAGGACCTCACCCGCCGCACCGGCCTGGCCCTGGACAACGCGCGCCTCTACCAGCGGCAGCGCACCGTCGCCGAGACCATGCAGCGGCACCTGCTGCCCCAGTTGCCCAGCGTGCCCGGTCTGGAGATGACCGCGCGGTACCTGCCGTCCCCGGACGCGTCGTCGGTGGGCGGCGACTGGTACGACGCCTTCGCCCTGACCGGCAGCACCCATGCCCTGGCCATCGGCGACGTCGTCGGCCACGACCTCGACGCCGCCGCCGGCATGGCGCAGGTCCGCAACATGCTGCGGGCCTTCGCCTGGTCGCAGCCGGCGGCCGCTCCCAGCACCGTCGTCAAGCAGCTCGACGAGGCCGTGATGCACGTCGCCGAGGTGCCCATGGCGACGATGGTCCTCGCCCGGCTCACCGCCGGCGACGAGGGGCTGTGGGAACTGCGCTGGACGAACGCCGGCCATCCGCCGCCGCTGCTGGTCACGTACGACGGCCGGGCCCGCTACCTCACCGAGGCGCACGGCATCCTGCTCGGCACGGGGGTGACCAGACCGCGTCCCGACGCGGTGACCGTGCTGCCGCCCCGGGCGACGCTGCTGCTCTACACCGACGGTCTGATCGAGTCCCCGCAGGACTCCATCGACCAGGGGATGAGCCGGCTGAGCCGGCACGCGGCCGCCCTCGCGCACCGTCCGCTGGACTCGCTGTGCGACGCGCTGCTGGAGGAGGTGCGCCCCGACGCCAATGACGACGACGTGGCCATCCTGGCGCTGCGGACGCCCCACCCCGTGTGAGGGAGGGCAGGGCCCGGCCGGTTTCCGGAGCCGCTCAAGGGCCGCTCGGCGTCCGCACGGAGGTGTAGCGTGGGCGGTGGGCGGTGTGCTGGCGGTGCCTCGTGCGGTCCCGGCCCGCGGTCAGTCGATGCCCCGGACGAGGTGGAGTTCCAGCTCGTCCTCCTCGATGCCGGCGAGGAGCAGCGGCGGGATGCGGAGCGGGGAGGTCTGCGCCGGCTTCTCCGCGGGCTTGCCGTCTTCCTCTGGGGTCTCGTGCACCTGGTCCTCCCGCTGCTTCGTCGTCAGTAGGGGTGTGCTGGTCCGGCGCCGCGAGGCGGCGGCGCCCGACGGCCGGCGAGGTCGTCCGTGCCACGATGCAAGACGATCGACGAGGATTCCTCGAACCGGGGATGAGCCTGCGTGGAACCGCGCAGCGTGCACGGTGCACCGCTCAGCGGGCGTCCCGGCGCGGCAGATGCCGCACGGCCGTCACGGCCCGGTCGTGGCGGTTCCCCCGGGGTTCCGGGGGCGGGCGCGGCCGGTCGCGTCGTCGCCCAGCGCGATGCGGGCCATGACGCGCTTGCCGACCGGCTCGCGGCGGACCGCGAACGCCTGCGCGACGGCCCTGACGATCTCCAGCCCGTGCTGCCCCACCCGGTTGGCGTCCGCGGGCCGCGCCACCGGCAGCACCGGATCAGAGTCCCACACCACGACCTCGACCGCGTCGCCGACGATCCGCAGATCCATCAGCAGCGGGCCCGGCGCGTACTTGCGGGCGTTGGTGACCAGCTCGCTCACCACGAGCTGGGTCAGGTCCACGGCGCGCTGCGAGACCGGCGTGCCGTGTGCCGCCCGTACCCCGGCGAGGAAGTCCGCCGCCACTTGGCGGGCCCGGGCGATGACGGTGCCGTCACCGTCCAGGGCCAGCGTGGTCCGTGCGGTCTGCTCGTCCGGTGCGGTTGCGTCCTCGTCCAGAGACACTGGTTTCCTTCGCCGCCTTCGCTGCCCCGTCCACGCCACGCGCGTACCCGCGTCCCACGCACCTACTCGCGTCCCCCGTGGTGCACGTGCCCCGCGTCCGGTCCGGGATCAGCCGTGATGGATGTAGTCGCCGTCGCCGTCGTCGTGCCTGCCGACGGTGAAACCGTCGGGGTTGGCCGGGGCGCGGTCGGCGTCGTCGGTTTCCATGTGCTCCTCCTCAAGGGCGTCGTGGTCGTCGACGAGGTCCTCGGTGCCGTAGTCGTCGTCGACGTAGTCGTCGTCCTCGTCGTCGTCGGGGACGAACGCGTCGGCCACGTCACGGTCCTGGCGGAGGCGTTCGGCGCGGTACGCATCGCGTTCGTAGCGGCGGTCCTCGTCGGTGCGCACGTCGGGGCGGACGAAGAACTCCTCCGCGGTGGCGTTGTCGTCGCCTCCGGCACGGCGCCAGTCGGCCATGATCGCCTGGGGGCAGGCGGTCACCCGCGGGTTGTCCACGCCGGGCAGGACGGTGAGCTGGTAGGCCTGGTCGACGGTGCTCGGTGAGCGGTAGGTGTACGTGAACAGTCTGCGCTGGGCGGCGGGGACGGCGTCGCCGAGCAGCCGGGAGTAGGCGGTGATCAGGCCGGGGTTGGCGAAGTTGCACAGGACGACCGTCGTGCCGGCCAGCACCAGCTCGCGTGCCTCGTCGAGGATGAGGGTCTGGAAGTCGGCGCCGTCGTCGCCGGTGCCGTACGTGCGTGCCGTGTCGGAGCCGAAGCGCTCGGGGCGGGTCTGCCCGTCGGCCGGGACCCGCGTGCTGAACGTGGGGAACGGGCAGTCCATGAACACGATGTCCTGCCGTGTGGCGAGCGCGGTCGTCTGCCGGAAATCGCGGCAGTCCAGCGAGAGGTCGATGCCGCTGCAGGTGGAGACCACGGCGTCGAGGGTGCTGCGTTCGCGGGCGCGGATGGCGCCGGTCCATTTGCCGATCTTCGGGTTCAGCGTGCCGTGCACACCGCCCGCGGCGGTGAGTTTCGTGCCGCGGGTGCAGCGGTTGACCAGCCAGATGTACTTGAACGCGGTGAGCGCGGCGGTGTCCGGGTCGTTGACCGCGTTGGCCATCGCCGCCCGGCCGCCGGCCTCCAGTTCCTGGACGAACAGGCGGTAGTTGTCCTGGATGCGCAGGTCCCACAGGGCGGCCTGGCGGGCGTAGAGCTCGCCGGTGGCCGCGCCGAGGCGGGACATGGCGCGGTAGGCGCCGATGACGTAGTGGTTGAGGTCGCCGCCGACGACCTGCAGGAACGGCGGCACGCCCCCGCCCAGTGCCGGCCCCCAGTGGCAGGCGTTGAGGAAGACCTGCCCGGAGCCGATGAACGGCTCGACGAGGCGGGGGAAGCGGCCGCCGTTGTCCGCGAACTTGGCCCGCGCCACGTGCGAGAGGACCAGTTGCGTGAAGTACGTACGGTTGTGCTTGTTGCCGGTGTACGGGCTGAGCCAGGCGAACCGCTTCGGCGCCGGGGGCACGAGGGTCGTGAACCGGCCGACGTAGACGGAGGAGCGGCGGACGAACCGCTGGTAGGCGGCCCCGGCCTCGCCCACGAAGTAGTTGAAGTCGCCCGGCACTCCCATGCCGCCCCGGCGGAGCAGGTTCAGCGGGCGCACCGGGAGGTCGCGCGGGACCGGCAGGCCGGTGTCGCCGCTGATCGTGAATCCCGCGTTCGGCCTGCCCTTCCGCATCCGGCCGAGCCCGCAGACCCCGCAGGTCCGGCCCACCTGGTTCATCGCCCCCGTGTAGTCCCGTTCGAACCCGCACCGGTCGCAGTAGATGTGCATCGTGACCCTCCCCCGGGCCTCCCCAGGCCCCCATGACGCGACGCGCACCGGTCACGGTGCGCGATCCAGTATGAGCGGAGCGGGAAGGCGCGGTAAAGGATTCGTGCAGGCCGGTCGCCCGCGTCGAGGGCGGGATTCATCCCTTCGAGCCTGTTTGGACGGTTTGGCGGCCGACGGCCGTCGCGCCTCGGAGAAGCTGCCGGGGACCGCGCTCCGCGGGTGGCCGGGCGAGCGTCCCGGCCGCCGTCCGCGGGGCAGAGGGAAGGGACAACGACGCCATGAAGTTCCGCAGGTTCGCCGTCGTCGGCCTGATGGCGGGCGGCCTCCTGGGCAGCGCCCTCACCGCCGCCCCGGCGGCTTCCGCGATCGCGGGCACGGCTCCGGCCTGTGTCACACGGGATGTCGTCAAGCACGAGAACTACGTGAAGGTCACCAACCACTGCGGTACGGCCATGCACCTGAAGGTCGTCATCGACTGGGGCCCCGACTCCCGCTGCCTGACCTACCAGGACGGGGAGCAGTGGGAATGGCGCTGGGGCCGCGGCTCGTACGGCAAGGTCGTCACCTGCTGAGGGGGCGGCGCACATGAGGAGGTGAGACCCGGCCGGGCCGGGAGGGCCGCCCGCGACGGGTGTCGCGGGCGGCCCGACGCGTCGTCCGGGGGTTCAGCCCACGCGCAGGGCGCGGGTGAACAGGTCCGGGGCTCCGAAGTTGCCCGACTTGAGCATGAGGGCGAGGGGCTCACCGGCCGGGGTGGTGGTGCTGGTCCAGGGCACTCCCGGGTCGGTCTCCCCGTGGACCAGGACGGAGCGGACACCGAGAGCCGTCGTCACGGCCCCGGAGGTCTCGCCGCCCGCGACCAGGAGGCGGCGCACGCCCCGGGCGGTGAGGTGGGCGGCGAGGGCGCCGAGGAGTTCCTCGGCGGCCGCGGCGGACGCGGTGGCGCCCAGGCGGTCGTGGATCGCGGCGAGTTCCTCGGGCGGCGCGGAGGCGTGGATCAGTACGGGTGCGGCCGGGTCCTGGCCGTCGTACCAGGCCAGGGCCTCGCCGAGGGTGTCGTGGCCCGCCGCCGCCGCGAGCACGTCGAGGCGGAGGGCGGGCAGGCCGGCGGCCCGGAAGTGGGCGATCTGCTCCAGGGTGCGGGCCGAGCAACTGCCGGCGAGGACCGCCGCGCGGCCCGCCGGGAGCCGGCCCTCGCAGGCCGTGGCGCCCGGGGGGTGGGTGCGTCCGAGGCCTTCGGCGAGGCCCGCCGCGCCGGCGACGACGGGCAGGTGGCGGGCGGCCCGGCCGAGGACGGCGAGGTCGTCGTCGGTGAGCGCGTCGGCGATCACATGCCGTACGCCGTCCCGCCCCAGGGCGTCGAGGGCGGCGCGGACGGCGTCGGCGCCCCGGCGCACCGTGGCCCAGCCGAGGAGGGCGACACGGTGGGCGGTCTGCGCGGACAGCAGCCTGACCAGGGCGGAGTCCGTCATGGGGTTGAGGGGGTGGTGGCGCAGCGGCGATTCGGACAGCAGCCGGTCATGGACGAAGAGGTGTCCCTGGTAGACGGTGCGGCCGTTGGGCGGTGAGGCCGGGCAGTGCAGGGTGACGGCGGCGCCCGCGGCGCCGGTCAGCGCGTCGGCGACCGGGCCGATGTTGCCCTCTGGGGTGGAGTCGAACGTGGAGCAGTACTTGACGTAGGTCTGCCCGGCCCCTCGCGCGCGCAGCCAGTGGTGGGCGGCCAGGGAGTCGGCCACGGCGCGTCCGGCGGGTGCGGAGCGGGACTTGAGGGCGACGACGGCCGCGTCGCAGCCGGCGGGCGGGGTGGTGGCGTCGTCGGGGACTCCGAAGACCAGGGCGGTGCGCAGCCCGGCGCGGCGGAAGGCGGCGGCGACGTCGGTGCCGCCCGTGAAGTCGTCGGCGACGCAGCCGATGCGCAGCGTCATGCGGTGACCGCCTGCTGCTCGGGGCCCTGCGGGCCGGTGGGGTGCAGCCAGGCCGCCGAGCCGGGCGGCAGGACGCCGTAGGTGTCTCCGGGCGGGGCTGCGGCGCCGGTGGCGGCGGGAGGGGCGGGGGTGTCCCCGGGGGTGGCGGTCAGCAGGGCGGGGGACGGGAGCGGGACCGGGTCCGGGCCGAGGTTGACCAGGCAGCGCAGGCCGTCGCGGGAGAAGTCGAGGGTGGCGGGGGCGGGGTCCGGGTGCCACACGAGGGGGCCGGTGGCGTGGGTGCGGCGCAGCCGCAGCGCGGCGCGGTACAGCTCCAGGACGCTGTGCGGGTCGCCGGTCTGTTCGCTCACCGAGAGCCGGGCCCAGTCGGCGGGCTGGGGCAGCCAGCCCGGTCCGGGGCCGAAGCCGAGGGAGGGGCCGTCGGGTGCCCACGGCAGGGGCACGCGGCAGCCGTCGCGGCCCTTGCGGGCGCCCGCGGAGCGCCGGTGCACGGGGTCCGCGAGCACCTCGGCCGGCAGGTCGGGGACTTCGGGCAGGCCCAGTTCCTCGCCCTGGTAGAGGTAGGCGGAGCCGGGCAGGGCGAGCAGCAGCAGGGCCGCGGCGCGGGCCCGGCGCAGGCCGAGTGCGGTGTCGGGGGGCGGGGTGGTGCCGTCGTGGCGCAGCCAGGCGTCGAGGTCGGTGCCGGGCGGCAGGGCGAGGCGGGAGGCGTGGCGGACCATGTCGTGGTTGGACAGGACCCAGGTGGGCGGGGCGCCGGTGGTGGCGGCCAGGGTGATGGAGCGGTCGATGGTGGCGCGCAGGGCGCCGGGTTCCCACGGGGCGCCCAGGAAGTCGAAGTTGAAGCTCTGGTGGAGTTCGTCGGGGCGGCTGTAGAGGGCGCGGCGGGCGAGTTCGGCCCAGGACTCGGCGACGCCGAGGCGGGGCGGGTCGTAGGTGTCGAGGAGGGTGCGCCAGGAGCGCAGGATGGCGTGGACCTCGTCGCGGTCCCAGAAGGGGTGGGTGCCGTTCGCGCCGGCGCCGACGATGCGGTGGTGGACCTGGCCGGGCCCGAGGTCGCGCAGCGGCGGCGCGAGGTCCTTGGCCATGCCGTGGGCGACGTCGACGCGGAAGCCGTCGACGCCGAGGTCGAGCCAGAAGCGGAGGATGTCCTGGAACTCGGCGGCGACCTCGGGGTTGGTCCAGTCGAGGTCGGGCTGCTGGGGGGCGAACAGGTGGAGGTACCACTGGCCGTCCTCGACGCGGGTCCAGGCGGGGCCGCCGAAGACGGACTGCCAGTCGCTGGGCGGGGCGGTGCCGCCCGCGCCGTCGTCGCGGCCGTCGCGGAAGACGTAGCGGGCGCGGGCCGCGCTGCCCGGCGCCGCGCTCAGGGCCTCGGTGAACCAGGTGTGCCGGTCGGAGGTGTGGTTCGGCACGATGTCGACGATCACGCGCAGGCCGAGTGCGTGGGCGCGTGACAGGAGGTCGCGGGCGTCGGCGAGGGTGCCGAAGCGGGGGTCGACGCCGCGGTGGTCGGCGACGTCGTAGCCGCCGTCGGCCATCGGGGAGGGGTAGAACGGGGTGAGCCAGACGGCGTCGGCGCCGAGCGCCGCGATGTGGTCGAGGCGGGCGGTGACGCCGGGGAGGTCGCCGACGCCGTCGCCGTCGGAGTCGGCGAAGCTGCGGACGTAGACCTGGTACACGACGGCGTCGCGCCACCAGGCGGCCCGGGGGGCCTGCTCGGGGTCGTGTTCGTCGGGCATGGCGGCTTCCTCAGAGGGCCTGGTGGAGCTGGGCGGTGCCCGAGCGCGGGGAGGTCAGGACGGGGACGGGCAGGCCGGCGCCGGGGACGGCCGCGGCCATCGACGCCTGGGCGAGGACCAGGACGTCGTGGTCGGCGGCCAGCCGACGGGCCTCGGCGGCGATGAGCGCGTCGTGGTCGGCGGTGCGTCCCGCGACCCGCGCCTCGTAGGCGCCCGGGCAGGCGGAGGCGGTGAGGTCGACGTGTACGCCCGCCGCCTCGGCCTTGCGGCGGATCAGGTCGGTGGTGGGATCGAGGGTGGAGGTCAGGGTGGCGAGGACGCCGATGCGCCGTCCGGTGCGCACGGCTTCGGCGGCCATGGGTTCGTCGACGCGCAGCACGGGGATGCCGGCGAGCGGGCGGGCGGCCTCGGCCGCCGGGCCGACGGAGGAGCAGGTGACGAGGACGGCCTCGGCGCCCGCGGCCTCGGCGTGCTGGACGTACGCGGCCAGGCGGGCGGCGGTGCGCGGCAGCGGGCCGTGCGTGATGGTGTCGGCGAGGAGGCTCTCGTCGACGACGTGGTACGGGCGTACGCCGGGGGCGAGTTCGCGTACCAGCGGGTCGAACACGGCGGGGAGGCCGGCGACGGTGTGCAGGATGCAGACGCGGCTCATGCCGGTGCCTCCTCGGACGCGGCGCCGGCGGTCCACCAGGGGCGGCCGTGCGTGTCGACGGTCTCGCCGAGCCGTTCGAGCCGGTCCGCGCAGGCGCCCGCGAGGGTCGCCTCGGTGTCCTGGGCGTCGAGGGCGTCGGTCCACAGGGCGCGTCCGGCGAGGAACCCGGAGGCGCCGGCGCGGCAGGCCGCCTCCACGGCGTGGGGGTAGTCGGCGAGGGCGACGCCCTGCGACAGCACGACCCACGGCACGTCCACGACGGCGTCGATGCGCTCCGCCTCCGCGGCGATCCGGGCGACACTGCCCCGGCCGCCGTCGGGGACCTGGCACTTGTAGAGGGAGGGCCGCAGTGGGGCGAGCGCGTGGGCGGCGTCCACGATGGCGTCGTTGAGGCGGAACGTGCCGGCCGCCTCCTGTTCGGCGGTGGGGCGGGCGACGGGTTCGAGGACGGAGGCGAGTCCGGCGGCGCGGCACAGCTCGACGAAGCGCGCGGCGAGGGCGACGCGGCGTTCCTCGTGGCCGTCGCGGCGCCAGATGACGAGCAGTTTCAGGCCTCGGGTGCCTTCCGCGGCGACGGCGGCCGGGTCCACGGCGGTGTCGAGCGCCGTGTCCTCGACCGGGCCGCCGGGCCGCTGGTCGAGGGCGTCGACGGCGAGGATGGGGGCGCAGCCGGCGGGCAGCGCGGCGGTGTCGAGCATCGGGCGGTAGCCGTGGTCGCGGTCGATGAGCAGCGCGGACGCGTGCGGTCCGAGGGTGCGGGCGACGGCGAGTTTGAACGCGGTGAGCCGGTCGTCGGGGATGTCCGCGCCGGGCACTCCGGCGCGCTCGGCCATCATCGTGCGCAGCGAGTCGCGCTGGTCCATGGCCACCATGGCGAAGGTCCCGGAGGGCCGGGCCAGCTCTGAGGGGGCGACGGAACCACCGGTGAGGGTGGCGGGGCGCGGCACGGGCGGGGTGGTACTCATCGGTCTCCCTGGGGTGCGGGCGGGGCTGCGGAGGTGTTGCCGGGGCCGGGTCGCGTGCCGGGGGCCCGGCTCGCGTCGGCGGGTGTGGCGGGGGCTGCGTCCCGGGTGGTGTCCGGGGGCGCCTCCCGGGTGGGGTCACGGGGCGTGGTGGGGGCGGGTGCTGTGCCGGGAGCCGGGGGCGTGCCCGGGGGCTCGGGCCGGGTGGTGGGCGAAGACGTCCCGCGGGAGGGGTCCGCGGCCGCGGGATTCGGCGGCCGGGGGGCCGGGGGCCGGGTGGTGACGCGGGGCAGGAAGCGGGTTTCGTAGGCGTCGCGGTGGGCTTCGGAGGCGTGGGGCGGTGGCGGTTCGTCGCGGTGCGGGGGGCGGATGGCCGCCGGGTCGTGGCCGAGTGCCGCGGAGCCCCAGGCGGCGGCGCCGAGGCCGGGGGCCTCGGGTTCGTCGCAGACCTGTGTGCGCCACGGGGTGACGGCGGCCTTGAGGCGGGTCCAGGCGCGCAGCCGGGTGGAGCCGCCGAGGAGGG
The DNA here is from genome assembly GCA_035710365.1 of Streptomyces sp. GTDB lineage: Bacteria > Actinomycetota > Actinomycetes > Streptomycetales > Streptomycetaceae > Streptomyces. The sequence goes on from DASTDN010000141.1 coordinate 12,138, forward strand.
TGACGGTGCCGGGTGTGCGGCCGGTGAGCCGGGACTGCACGTCGGTCATCCAGCGGGCCTGGTGGGCGGCGCCTTCGAGGAGGGCGCGGGCGAGGTCGGGGAGGCCGTGGCGCGGCTCCATGCCGTGGACGGCGAGCCGGGCGGCCGGGTCGGGGTGCGGGGCGGAGCGGCCGTGCAGGTAGGGCTCGACGGTGAGGCCGGTGGGTGTGTCGTCGTCGCCGACGAGCCGGGCGAAGGCGGCGTACCGTTCCGCGCGGGGCGCGTCGGCGAGGTGGGGCAGGAAGCGGTCGCAGAACCATTCCACCAGGGCGCCCGAACTGGCCGTGCCGGCGACGGTCACGAAGTGCGTGCCGTCGGCGTGCCGCCCCCATGACATGCCCTCGCGGGCGGCCGCGGCCCGGTCGGGCGGTGCGGCGGAGACGGTGACGACGGCTTCGGCGGTCCCCATGGAGTCGGCGACGTGCCCCGGGGCGCGGGCCCCCGCGGTCCAGGCTCCGACGAGGTGGTCGTGTCCGGCGACGACGACGGGCGTGCCGGGGCGCAGTCCGGTGCGGGCGGCCGCCTCCGGGGTGACGCGGCCGACCGGGTCGCCGGGGGCGTGCACGCGCGGCAGCCGGTCCGGGGTGAGTCCGGCGTCCGTGAGGAGTTCGGTGTGCCAGCGTCGGGCGACGGGGTCCCAGGCCATGGTGCGCTGGGCGAGGGTGGCGTCGGTGCCGGTGCAGCCGGTCAGGGCGTGTCCGACGAGGTCGGCGGCGCCCGCCCAGGTGTGCAGGGCGGCGAAGCGTTCGGGGTGGTGGGCGCGCAGCCAGTGCCAGCGGGCGAGCGGCACCTTGGCGCCGGGCAGGACGCCGGTCCGGGCGTGCAGTGCGGCGGGCCCGTAGGCGCGGGCGAGCCGGTCGGCGTGGGCCGCGGGCGCCGGGTCGGACCACATCAGCAGCGGACCGAGGGGACGCCCGTCGCGGTCCAGGGGTACGCCGGACTCCGCCATGCCGGTGAGGCCGACGGACTCGGGGGCGGTGCCGCCCGCGGCGCGGACGCAGCGGGCGAGCGCGGCGAGCGCGGTCGCGGCGAGATCGGCGGTGTCGGTGGGTAGCTGGGCGCGGGTCACCACCGTGCCGTCGGCGGTGCACAGCAGGGCCTTGCAGTGGGTGCTGCCCACGTCCACTCCGGCGAACAGCGGACCGGGCAGAACAGCGGCACCGGCGGGGCGTGGGGGCGTGCCGGGGTGCGGTCCGGTCATGGCGTGGTCCTCCCCTCGACGCGCAAGGGCCCTGGGTGCGGGACGACGGCGACGAGCGCGGCGTCGTCGTGGGGCACGGCCCCGGTGGGCCGGGCCGCGGCCCTCACCGCGGCTCCGGTCCCGGTTCCGGGACCGTGCCGGTGCGGGCCGCGTTCGCGTACCAGTGGCCGCTGTCCTTCACCGTGCGCCGCTGCGTGGCGCGGTCGACGTGCACGAGGCCGAACCGCGGCCGGTATCCCATGGCCCACTCGAAGTTGTCGATGAACGACCAGTGGAAGTAGCCCTCGACGGGGGCGCCCGCCGCGATGGCCGCGTGCACCGCGGCGAGGTGGCGGTGCAGGAAGTCCACCCGGCGCCCGTCGTGCACCGCGCCGTCCGGTCCGGGCCCGTCGTTGAAGACGCCGCCGTTCTCCGTGATCATCAGCGGCGGGCCCGGGTACTCGCGGTGCAGGCGCACCAGCAGGGACTCCAGGTCGCCGGGGAGGATCTCCCAGCCGAGGTCCGTGCGCGGTACGTCCGCCCGGCCGCCCCGCACCTTCCACGGCCAGGGCCCGTCGCCCTGCCCGGCGCTGACGATGCGGCGCGTGTAGTAGTTGACGCCGATGAAGTCGCTGCCCGCGGCGATGGTGTCCTCGTCGCCGTCGTGGACGAAGTCCAGCGGGCCGGCGGCGCGTTCCCAGTGGCCGCGCATGTCGGCCGGGTAGCCGCGGCCGTGCACGGGGTCCAGGAACCAGCGGTTGGTGTAGCCGTCGGAGGCGTACGCCGCCTCCCGGTCCTCGGCGCTGTCGGTGTCCGGGGTGTGGGGCCAGAGGCTGAAGGCGACGCCGGCACGGGCGTCCGGCCGGCCCTGGGCGCGCAGTGCGCGCACCGCGAGGCCGTGGGCCAGCAGCAGGTGGTGCATGGCCCGCGCGCTGCCCGCGAGGTCCTTCTCCCCCGGCGCGTGCAGGCCGATCTGGTGGCCGAGGAGTCCGACGACCCAGGGTTCGTTGACGGTCACCCAGTCGCGCACGCGGTCGCCGAAGGCGTCGAAGCAGACGGCGGCGTACTCGGCGAACCGGTGGGCCGTGTCGCGGTCGCGCCAGCCGCCCGCGTCCTGCAGGGGCTGCGGCAGATCCCAGTGGTAGAGGGTGACGAGGGGGGTGATGCCCTTCTCCAGGAGCGTGTCGATGAAGCGGTCGTAGTGGGCGATGCCGCGCCGTTCCACCCGGCCCGATCCCTCGGGCACGATCCGCGGCCAGGCGAGGGAGAAGCGGTGGGCGTTGAGCCCCAGTTCCGCCATCAGCGCCACGTCGGACTCGCGGCGCCGGTACTGGTCGCAGGCGACGTCGCCGGTGTCGCCGTTCTCGATGGCGCCGGGCAGCGCGCTGAAGCGGTCCCAGATCGACTCGCCCTTGCCGTCGGCGGCCGGGGAGCCCTCCACCTGGTAGGCGGAGGTGGAGGTGCCCCAGCGGAACCCGTCGGGAAAGCGCAGCGGTCGGGGTGTGCCGGTCATCGCAGCTCCTTGAACTCGGGCAGGTCGCGGGCGGTCTCGCAGCCGTACAGGAGGACGCCCGCGGACCAGGCGTGCGAGAGGGTGAGCAGCATGCCCTTCGCCTGGAAGCACTCCGTCTGGTAGAAGCGCTCGCTGACCATGCCGCGGTAGGCGTTGAAGTCGCCGTCGGCGCGGGCGACGAACTGCCGGAAGCAGTCGAGGTTCTCGCGCGCCGACGCCAGGTAGTAGGGGTCGGCGGTGTGCCGGGCGAGCCGGGTCAGTTCGGGCAGGCAGATCAGGCCGAAGGCGTGCAGGTGCTGGTTGGAGGGCGAGGCCTGGTCGCCGCCGCGGGTGCGGAAGCCGTAGCGGCCGAGCAGGGTGTGCTCGCCGAAGGCGACGTCGTAGGTGTAGCGGAAGGTGAGTGTCCAGTCGGCGGCGCGGCGCGCGAGGTCGAGCCACCGGCCGTCGCCCGGGTCGGCCTCGTGCAGCAGCGTGTACGCGATGAGCGCGTTGTAGCCGTCCTCGGAGGTGGGGGCGAGGGACACGTCCTCGGGGGCGCCGCAGAGGAACTCGGCGCGCACGTCCGCCGCGTAGGCCTCCCCCGCCCCCCGGGCCACCGCGAGCAGGTCCGGTTCCCCGAAGGCCTCCGCGGCTTCCACGAGCGCGGCGATCCAGGCGAGGCCGGCCGCGCCCTCGTGGGAGAGGGCCTCGCCGGTCTCGCAGTGGTGGGCGGCGGCGAGCCGTCCGGAGTCCGGGTGCCGGCCGGCGACCGCGACCGCGAGGTTGGAGCGCACGGCCCGCTCCCACTGGGGGTGCGGGTGGCCGAGGGCCCGCTCGGCGCGCCAGGCGCGCAGCAGGAAGAGGGTGGCGTCGCCGAGGGTGCGGGCGTGGACGCGGGTGCGGTCGGGGGTCCAGCCGGCGTTCCAGCCGCCGCTCTCGGTCCACTGGCCCCAGAAGGTGCCGCCGGGGGTGAGGTTGCCGGCGATGTGGTCGAGGACGCCCGTCGCGGCCCCTGCGCGGGTGGTGTCGCCGGTGCGGCGGGCGTGCAGGAGCAGGGCGTGCGCGTACGGGGTACCGCTGACCCACGAGACGTGCATGGCCTTGCGGTCGCCGCGGTCACCGAGCGCCTCGCGGTCGAAGGCGGCCGTCTCCAGGAGCACCGGCGGGTCGGGGCGGTAGTGCCAGCGGTGCAGTCCGTACGCCGACAGTTCCGCGGCCTCGTCCAGTCCGACCCAGGCGGCGGGCCGTTCGGGGGCGGGGGTGCGGGCGTGCAGGGCGCGCAGGACGGGGGCGTAGGCGTGCGGGTCGGTGTCCAGGAGGTGGACGGTGAAGCGCAGGGTGTGTTCCTCGCCGGGGGCCCAGGTGTGCAGGGGTGCCTCGGCGGGCCTCGGGGTGCCGCTGCCGTAGTAGGCGACGGGTTCCTCGCGGTAGGGGGCGTGCAGGCGCAGGGCGGGGCGGTCGCCGCCGAGGAGGGCGAGGCCGACGCCCTGTTCGCCCAGTTCCCCGGTCTCCGCCGTGAGGGCGAGGGCGGCACCGCCGCGCCGGTCGCGGGCGAAGACGGCGGGTGTGGCGCAGCGGTCGGCGCGGAAGGACCAGGCGTCCGCGGTCATGGCGGCGGGGTCGTGGGTGCCGCGCTCGTAGCGGGGGTAGGGGCGGGTGCAGTCGGGGCGCCGGTTCTCGCCGTAGAAGACGCCGGGGACGAGCCAGCCGGGGTCGTCGCTCACGCCGAGCCGCATCTCGACGCGCAGTCCGGCCTCGGCGGGGTCGCCGGCGACGCGCCGCACGGTGAGTTCCGCCTCGCGCAGCACGGTGCCGGGGGGCGGTTCGCCGGGCCCGGTGCCGGTTCCCGTGCAGGGTGCGAGGCGCAGCCGGGCGGAGAATCCCGCGGTGGTGCCGCGGATCTCCACGCCGCCGTCGGCGCCGAGGGCGGTGTGCTCGGCCGGTACGGGCAGGCAGTGGCCGTCCGGTGTGGTCAGCCCGACGACGTAGGGGAAGCTCACCTCGCCGTCGGCGGCGTCCCGCAGGGTCAGGGCGGGGCCGCCGGCCGGCCACT
>DASTDN010000142.1:0-4399 GCA_035710365.1 Streptomyces sp.
GGGCGCGGTCACCTTCAATGTGGTGACGACGGTGTTCACGGGTGGTGCGGGCGGTGCGGCGGCGGGTGCGGGCAAGGCCGGTGCCGTCGCCAAGGCACTGTCGGTGGCGGGCAAGGCCGGACGGATCATCGACCCGATGACGTACATCGCGAAGGGCGCGGGCGCGGGACTGTCGAAGATCGGCGACATCGCCACCAGCCTCAAGGGCATCGGAAACATCGACATCCCGACCCTCCCGGACGGCAGCGTCAAGCTGCCCGACGGGCGCACCCTCGCCCCCGACGGCAACCTCGTGGCGCCGAACGGCGTCGTCGACGTCACGCCGATCCCCCACGAGACGACCCCCGTCGTCCCGCACGGCACGACCACGCCGAACCTGCCCGACAACTGGAAGATCCCGGACGGCCAGCAGCCCGTGTACGCGGGCGTCCACGCGGGCGACACCGGCGTTCACACCGTCGACGGCGCCGGGCACCACAACCCGCCCGCCTCGCACACGCCCGGCGGCGGCCACGTACCCGGCGGCTCCCTCGACGCGACGCCCACCCAGACCCCGCACACCCACACGCCCACGCACTCCCCGTACGGCGACGTGCCCGGTCCGGGCGCCTACGACAACGTGCCGGGTCCGGGCGCGTACGACAACGGCGTGCCCTCGCACACCGGCGGCCACGACGTCCCCCACACCGGCGGTCACGACCTGCCCGGCGCAGGCCACGCCGACGACGCCGCCCACGGTGCGGACGACGCGGCCCACGGTGCGGACGACGCCGCGCACCACGGCGACGACGCGGCCCACGCCGGTGACGACGCCGCGCACGCCGGTGATCACACCGACGTCGGCGACGCCGCGGCGGACGCCGCGCACCACGGCACCGACGTGCCGGGCACCCCGGCCCACCAGGGCACGGACGTGCCGGGCAGCGGGGCGGCGGACGAGCCGTTCGAGTACAAGCCGCACGTCACGAACAAGGAATGGGCCCAGCTCTCCACCGCGGAGAAGCATCAGATCGCCCTGGCCGAGGTTGCCGACGGCACGGTTCCGTTCGCCAGGGACACCGACGCCATCACGTACGGGCAGGCGTACTGGAACGACTACGCGGACGGCATGTCGGCCGAACGGAAGCAGTCGGTCTGGGAGTACACCGACGAACCGAACTACAGCATGCCGGCCCCGCACCCCGACGGCTGGGCGACCTACAAGGAGATGAACGGCTACCTGCGCGGCGACGCGTCGAAGTGGAGCGACTCCGTTCAGCACAACATCGACGAGGTGGACGCGGCGCTCGCCGGCCGTACCGTCCCGGAGGACGTCATGGTGGTCCGCGGCAGCGGCATCGGACACCTCAACCTGGACAGCCCGTACGACATGCTGGGCAAGACGTACGACGACAAGGGCTACATGTCGACGTCGCTCGGAAACCACCCCGTCAGTGCCTTCGCGGACGCGGAGGCGATCCTCCACCTGCGGGTTCCCAAGGGAACCCCGGCCCTCTGGGTCGAGAACGTCGGCAAGTTCGGCCAGGGCGAGCGCGAGCTGCTGCTGGGGCGGGGGACGCAGTACCGGGTGACCCGGGTGTTCATGGAGAATGGGAAGGTGCAGGTCTACGGCGAAGTCCTGCCCAGGTAGCAGCGGAAGAAAGGCATGACCATGAGCCGGGAGACCCCGCGCGTTCCTCCCCGGGTGACCGAGTCCCTCCAATGGGAGGAGGTCGACAGCCCGCCGCGCTACGCGAACACGACCGACAAGCCGGTGCGGTACGCCGCGGTCGCGGACCGCACGGGCACGGTGCTGGGCTACCTGTGGCTGAACGACGAGGACGACGCCGCCGGATGGCAGTACCGCCGCGCCGGCGGCGACGAGGCCTTCAACATGGGGGCGCTGTGGGCGGGCGAGCTGCACGAGGCCAAGGAGAAGGGCCTGACGCCCTCCGCCGCACTCGACGCCATGATGCGGGAGTACGGACCCGAGGACCCCAGCCACATCGTCCCCGGTTCCGTCACGGACGCCCCGAGCCTGCAGGCCGTCAAGGAGCTGGCGGCCAAGAGCTGAACCCCCGATGAGCGCACCACCGCCCACGCCCGCGCCGGGCGGACCCGAACCCTGCCACTACGTCACCGTCACCGCCCCCGGCGGCGAGACCGCCGGACACCTCTGGGCCACCTCCCAGGACCTCGGCTGGACCGACCGTGTCGCCGCCGGCGTCGCCGCCCGCCTGGCCGGGCGGGAGTGGGCCCGCAGGGCGCGGGAGGCCCGTGAGCGCGGGCTCACCCCCCTCGGGGTGCTGAACCTGCTCAGCCACGAGCCCGGCGCCGGCCCCGTGACCCCGGCCCCCGGCAGGCACGTCGTCGAGGAGCTGGCCCGGACCGTCACCGCCGCCGACGACCGGCGGTTGCTCGCCCAGCTCGCACCCCACGGCTCCGACGCCTGGCGCGAGCTGGCCGAGGCCTTCGACGCGCTCACCGACGAGGACCGGGACGTGAAATGGGGCGGCGGCCAGCAGCAGCCGAACGGCGCCCGGCACGTGGCGTTCCCGCTCTACAGCAAGCCGCTGCAACGCGCCGTCTCCGCGCTGTCCGGTGTCGGCGCCGTCACCCCCGAGCACCACTGGACGGCCGTGCCGATGCCCCAGCCGCCGCCCGCGGGGCAGACGCTGGCCCCGGCCGACGCCGTGCGCGCCGCGACGGCGATCGTGCGGGGGGAGCGGTTCTGCGACGGGCACATCGCCGAGTCGGTGGAGGACGGCCTCTTCGACGCCGTGGCCGTCTCCCTGCGCGCGTGGCACACCTCCGGGGAGGCCGCCGTCCGGCCCGTTCCCGCGCCGTCCGACGCACCGCCACCTCCTCCGGCGTCCGTCCCGGTGTGCAGATTCTGCGCAGGTTCCCCCGCCGCGCACGCCGCCTTCCGCGCCCATCAGGCGCTGCTCGTCGTCATGCGGTTCAGGAGAACGGCCGGGCCGATGTGCCACACCTGCGGGCTGGCCGTGTACCGGACGCTGACCACGTACACGCTCTGGCAGGGCTGGTGGAGCCCCTTCTCCCTGTTCCTGTTCGCCCCGTACGCCCTGGTCCGCAACGTCCTCGCCGCGCGTCACGTGAGGAAACTCGCCGCACCGGGCCCGAGCGCGAGCGGCTCGCGCTACGACCCAGGGGTGCCCGTACGGCGCCGGCCGCTCGCGTACGTCGCGCTCGTGCCGGTGCTGTGGGTGGCCGGGACGATCGTGTACGGGCTGGCCGGAGGAGCCTGACCGGACTGCCCCGGGATACCGCGCCGGAGCCTGCCCCCGGGTGTACTGAATGCCCCTCCATGGCTTATGTTGCGGAAGCGAAGCAGGGGGATCTCGCATGCCGCGCGACGGGCTCCGGTGCCCACCGGGGCGCCGCGACCGGCGGCGATGCCTTCGGCCGAGACCGCGGGCAGCGCCGGGACATCGCCGGCACCACCGCCCACCGCCACCGCCCGCCGTCCGTCGGCGCGACGTGGCGCACGCGGCGGGGCCGGGCACACGCCGGCACGTCACGCGGTCCCGGCCCGGCTCCGGGCCACCGGCTGCTCCGCCTGCACACGGACGCACCAACAGGAAGACGCACCCGCGGGGACGACTGAATGGCACGGGACTACGACAGCCAGTTGCTGGAGTCGATCGCGGTGCGCCGGCGCCGGATGCGCGACGCGCTGCTCTTCGGCGCGCAACGCTCCCGGCGCACGGCGGACGAACGCCTCGGCAAGCTCTTCGCGGGCATCGCGATCGCGGCCGTACTGTGCGCCGGATGCCTCGGCTGGTCCTTCGTCCAGTCGATGCTGGCGAAGCAGAAGGCCGAGCAGGAGAAGCAGCGGCAGCAGCAGGAGCAGCTCTACAGCCCCGCGCCGACCGCCTCCCCCTCCCCGTCGAGCGGCGCCGACAAGGGCGCGGAGCAGGGATGAGGGCCGGGGCGGACGCCGTGGCGGGAGCCGGGGCGAACGGTGTGCCGACGGGCCCCGCGACGGCCGGCACGGTCATGGGCACGGTCGGTCCGGAAGCCTCCCCGGGCCGAAACAACGCGATGATAGGTTCCGGTGAGTGGTGAGTACAGCAACGACGTCCCGCACCCAGCTCAGCCGGGTCACCCTGATCGGTGAGCGACGACGGGCCGACCTCGTCCTCCCGTCCGACACGGCCATCGGCCAACTGCTCCCCGACATACTGCGGTTGCTGGACGACCGGGCCGCCACCCGGCCGACCACCCGCCAACTGATCACCTCCGACGGTTCCGCGCTGCCGCACGACGCCACCCTGTCGTCGGCCGGGGTCCCCGACGGGGCCGTGCTGCGTCTCGTACGCGCCCACGCCGCGCCGCCCGCGCCCGTCGTGCACGACGTCACCGACCAGGTCGCCGACGACCTCGACCTGCGGGCCTG
>DASTDN010000143.1:0-3771 GCA_035710365.1 Streptomyces sp.
CGGGCGGACCCGGCGGCTCCGGCCTCCGCTTCCCGCGCCGGGTCGTCACCAATAGCCCGATCTGGGCGAAGACAGCGAAGGCGTACGACTTCGTCGGATTCGACCCGCGCGGCGTCGGCCACTCGGCGCCCATCTCCTGCGTCGACCCGCAGGAGTTCGTCAAGGCGCCCAAGGCCGACCCGGTGCCCGGCACCGAGGCCGACAAGCTGGCCCAGCGCAAGCTGGCCCGCGAGTACGCCGAGGGCTGCGGCGAACGCAGCGGCGAGATGCTGCCGCACATGACCACGCCGAACACCGCGCGCGACCTCGACGTCATCCGCGCCGCGCTCGGCGAGGAGAAGCTCAACTACCTGGGCGTCTCCTACGGCACCTACCTGGGCGCCGTCTACGGCACGCTCTTCCCGGGGCACGTGCGCCGCATGGTCGTGGACAGCGTCGTCAACCCCTCCCGCGAGAAGATCTGGTACCAGGCCAACCTGGACCAGGACGTCGCGTTCGAGGGCCGCTGGAAGGACTGGCAGGACTGGGTCGCCGCCAACGACGCCACCTACCACCTCGGCGACACGCGCGCCGAGGTCCAGGAGAAGTGGCTGGACGTGCGGGCCGCGGCGAAGGAGAACCCCATCGGCGGGGTCGTCGGCCCGGCCGAACTCATCTCCTTCTTCCAGAGCGCCCCATACTACGACTCCGCGTGGGCGCCGGTCGCCGAGGTGTTCAGCACGTACGTGGCCGGCGACACCCAGGCGCTGGTGGACGCCGCCGCACCCGACATGTCCGACACCGCGGGCAACGCCTCCGCGGAGAACGGCAACGCCGTCTACACGGCCGTCGAGTGCGCCGACGCCAAGTGGCCCACGAACTGGCAGACCTGGAACCGCGACAACACGCGGCTCCACCGGGACCACCCGTTCATGACGTGGGCCAACGCCTGGATGAACCTGCCGTGCGCCACCTGGCCGGCCCGGCAGCAGACCCCGCTGAACGTGCGGACCGGCAAGGGACTCCCGCCGGTCCTCATCGTCCAGTCGGAGCGCGACGCCGCCACCCCGTACGAGGGCGCCGTCGAACTGCACAGGCGCTTCGCGGGCTCCCGCCTCGTCACCGAGAAGAACGCGGGCTCCCACGGGGTCACCGGCGTGGCCAACCCCTGCATCAACGAGCGGGTGGACACCTACCTGCTCACCGGTGAGGTGGACGCCGCCGACGTGACGTGCGAGCCGCACGCCGCGCCGAAGCCGTAACGGCGGTGTGAGGGAGGGGCGGCCGGGATGCCCGGCCGCCCCTCCCTCCGCCCTGCCCGGTGCCGCTCAGCGGCGCGGCGGCCTCCGCAGCCGGCGGCCCCTGCCGGCCTGCGCCGCCTTCTGGGCCGCGGCCTCCTCCGCCTTCACGACGGCCGCGTACTCGTCGACGTACTCCTGCTCGGACAGCGACAGGATCGCGTACATGATCTCGTCGGTGACGGCGCGCAGGATCACCTTCTCGTTCTCCATGCCCTCGTAGCGGGAGAAGTCCAGGGGCTCGCCGAAGCGGATGGTCACCGGGTGGACGCGGGGCACCTTCCGGCCCGGCGGCTGCGCCTCGAACGTGCCGATCATCGCGCACGGGACGACCGGCACCTTCGCCTTCAGCGCCATCACCGCGACGCCGACCTTGCCCTTGTAGAGCCGGCCGTCGTGCGAGCGTGTGCCCTCCGGGTAGATGCCCAGCAATTCGTCCTTGGCCAGCACCCCGAGGCCCTCGCGGATCGCGGCCTGCCCGGCGTCCTTGCCCGACCGGTCCACCGGGATCTGGCCCGCGCTGTGGAAGAACGCCGCCGTGAGTCTGCCCTTGAGCCCCGGGCCGGTGAAGTACTCGGCCTTGGCCAGGAACGTGATGCGGCGCTTGAGTATCGCCGGCATCAGGAAGTGGTCCGAGAACGACAGGTGGTTGCCCGCGACGATGGCCGGTCCCGACCCCGGCACGTTCTCCAGGCCCTCGATGGTCGGCCGGAACACCAGACGCAGCAACGGGCCCAGCAGCACGTACTTGAGCAGGTAGTAGAACAAGGGGGCGCTCCTCACTCGGCGATCGGCTCGACCGGCGTGTTCTGGCTGGTCAACCGGCGCAATGCGAGGGGTCAGTCTAGGCGGGGGCCCGCTCCACCGGCACTGTTCCCGCACGGCCCGCCCTCCGCCCGCCGGGTTCCTGCCCATCCGGGCGGGTTCGCGTCCCGGCCGGTGGGGGAGTGTCAGGGCGCCGGTGGGTCCGTCAGGGGCAGTTCGGCCCAGATGATCTTCCCGTCGGGCAGGAAGCGGGTGCCCCAGCGCTGGGTGACCTGCGAGACCAGCAGCAGTCCGCGCCCGCCCTCGTCGGTGGTGCGCGGGTGGCGCACGTGGGGTGCGGTGGACCCGTGGTCGAACACCTCGCAAATCAGGGTGCGTTCCCGGATCAGGCGCAGCCGGACGGAGCCCTCCGCGTACCGGATCGCGTTGGTCACCAGCTCGCTCACGACGAGTTCCGCCGTGAACACCAGCTCGTCCAGGTCCCACCGGGAGAGCTGCCGGGCGGCCCCGCGGCGCGCGTCGGCCACCACCGCCGGGTCCGCGGGCAGGTCCCAGGCCGCGACCCGGCCCTCGCCGAGCCGGCGCGTACGGGCCATGAGCACCGCCACGTCGTCGTGCGGGCCGGCCGGCACCAGCGAGTCGACCAGTTCCCGGCAGCGCAGCGCGGCCGGGGCCCCGGACCCCTCCAGGGCGCGGCGCAGCCCGTCCCGGCCGGCGTCGGGGGACGCGGCGGGCCCCCGGGCCAGCAGCCCGTCGGTGTACAGGACGAGCACGCTGCCCTCCTCCAGGGACAGCTCCACCGCCTCGAACGCCGGTCCCCCCGCGCCGAGCGGGGGCCCCTGCGGCAGCCGGACCACGGTGACCGAGCCGTCCGGTGCGACCACGACCGGCGCGGGATGCCCCGCGGCGGCCACGGCGCAGCGGCCGTCGCTCGGGTCGTACACGGCGTACACGCACCCGGAGCCGGTGGTCACGGGGCGGTCGCCGGCCGCCTCGTACACCTCGGGGTCCTCCTCGTGCGCCGACCGGGCCACCAGGTCGTCCAGGTGGCCGAGGACCTCCTCGGGCGGCAGGTCCAGCGCGGCCAGCGTGCGTACGGCGGTGCGCAGCCGGCCCATCGCGGCGGCGGCGGCGATGCCGTGTCCGGGCACCTCGCCCACGACCAGGGCGACGCGGGCGCCGGAAAGCGGCACGAGGTCGTACCAGTCGCCGCCGAGGCCGGTCGGTTCGTCGGCGGGGCGGTAGCAGGCGGCGGCCTCGACCGCGTCCTGCTCGGGCAGACGGTGGGGGAGGAGGCTGCGTTGCAGGACGAGGGCGGCGTCGCGTTCCCGGGTGTAGCGCCGGGCGTTGTCGACGCAGACGGCGGCCCGCGCCACGAGGTCCTCGGCCAGCCGGAGGTCCTCCTCGTCGAAGTGGCCGTGCCGCTCGCCCCGGAAGAACGTGGTGATGCCGAGCGTGGTGCCGCGGGCGCGCAGCGGCACGATCATCGCGCTGTGCGGGCCCGGCCGCCCGAAGGCGGGCGGGTGGCCGTCCCGGGAGGGCCCGGCCCACGGGTGGGCGAGCGGGTCGAGGCGCGTCTCCCGCCAGGACAGGCCGGTGGCCAGGCAGCGCACCGGGGGCGAACCGGCCGGGTAGGCCGCCGGTCCGCCCGCCGCGACGGGCTCGGCGGCCGGCGGGGCGCCGTCGCTCCCCGGCGGCGGCTGCCGCAGGCCCGCCCGCCGCAGCCGGG
>DASTDN010000144.1:0-3341 GCA_035710365.1 Streptomyces sp.
GGGCATTCAACTCCCCGTACGACACCGACTCCCCACCCCACACCAACGCCACCGCACCCGGACGCAACCCCACCTGCTCCTCAAAACGCGACGACAGCACCGGAACACCCACCGGAGCCGACCCACCCGCCCACTCCCCCAGCACCCGCCCCAACTCCACACCGTCCAGGAGACCGATGTCGGCCAGGGGGGTCAGGGGTGTGGCCAGGAGGCGTTCCACGAAGGCGACGAAGCGGTCGTGGTGTCCGGCGACGGCGGCCAGGTCGCACACCTCGGGGGCGGCGTCGAAGTCGACGCGCAGGCCGTGGCCGGGGCCGAGGTCGTAGACACCGACCGCGAGGTCCTCGACCGGGCCGTTGCTCAGGTTGTGCTGGACGGTGGGCAGGCCGAAGAAGCTCATGCCCGGGTTGAAGGCCATGATGTTGACCTGCGGGGACGCGATGCGGCGTGCTCCCTCGGCCAGGCCGAGGTCGCGGCAGATGTCCTCGTAGCGCGTCCGCTGGTGCCTCAGTGCTCCGCGGGTGGTGGCGACGACCGTGGCGAGCAGGTCGGCGAGGGTGTCGTCGGGGCGGACGGGCAGGCGCAGCGGGATGACGTTGGACATCATGCCGGGGGTGCGCTTGGCCAGTTCGCTGCGCCGGCTGGTGACGGGCAGGCCCAGTACCGGTTCGGGCGTTCCGGTGGTCCGGTGGACGTACGCCGCGACGAGGGCGAGGACCAGCATGGTCCAGGGGGCCCGCCGTTCGCGGGCCACCTCTTTGAGGCGGTTGGTGCGGTCGGCGCCCAGGAGCACGGTGCGGCGGACGAACGGCAGGTGGCCCGGCCGCGTCTTCGCGGTGTGGCCCTCGGCGAGCCGCGGGGCGGGCTCGACCCCGGCCAGGTGCGCGGCCCAGTGCGCCCGGTCCGCCGCGGCCTCCTCGGAGGAGCGGTAGGCGGCGTCCTCGGCGGTCAGCTCCTCGAGGGTGCCGAAGGGCGACTCGCTCCACGGCTCGCCCGCGGCGGCCTGCTCGTACAGGTCGACGAGGCGCTGGTCGATCTGGGCGAGGCCCATGCCGTCGATGGCGAGGTGGTGGAAACCGTGGAAGTAGAACCAGCGTTCCTCGCCCGCGTCGGTGCGGCCGACGCGGAGCAGGGCGTGCCGGGTCAGCCAGTCGTGCTCCAGGTCGTAGGGGCGGGCGAGTTCCGTGTCCATCCAGGCGCGGGCAGCCGCGACCGGGTCGGCCTCCTCGCTCACGTCGATCATCTGCAGGCTGCGTCCGACGGGCTTGGCGTGCACCTCCACCCACGGGGTGCCGTCCTCGTCGGCGCCGACGCCGCGGACGCGCAGCGCGTCGGTCTCGCAGGCCAGCCGGTACCAGCAGCAGGCCACCAGGCCGGCGTCCAGCGAGCCGGTGATCTCCCGGTACTCCCCGATGTTGTAGCGGCAGCCGGAGCTGTCCAGTCCGTGTGCCATCCAGATGTCGCGCTGTGCGGCCGACATGGGCAGCCGCACCGTGGCGGGCCCGTACGCGGTGCCCTGTTCAGACGCGTTCGGGGACATGGGGAGGCTCCTCGGGATCGTGGGTGGCGAGAGGTCGGGACGGTCGGGTCGTCGTTCCGGCCGCTGTCATCCAAACCCCGCCGCGGACCCGGGGGCGGCAGTTGGTGCGGCAATGCGGGAGCAGGTCAGCGGGCGGCGGCAGTTGCCGGGGCAGGGTGCGTCCAGGCGGCACGCGCGAGGCCGAGGACACGGAAGCGGGAGGCGCCGCCCTGGTGCTCGGCGCGCACGGCGCCGCTGATCAGCAGCTCGCGCAGGAGGCGGCCCACGTCGGGGAGGGGGAGGCCGGTGAGGGCGGTGAGTTCGGTCAGTTCGCGGCCGGCGCGGTGGTCCGGGCCGGTGGCGGGGGCCGGTGCGGCGCCAGGGTCCGGGGCGTGGTCCGGTGCCGTCCCCGCGCACAGGGCGTCCAGGAGGGTGCGTGCCCCGTCCGACAGCCGGGACAGGCGGGCGTGCAGGGCCGCGCGCAGGTCGCCCCGGTCACCGGCGCCGTCCACCTCTTCGAGGTGGTGCAGCAGCGCGGCCGGGTCGGCGCCCAGACCGCGGCACAGCGTAGCCAGGTCGTACACCACCAGCCAGGAGGCGGCCGCGGCCAGCGCGCCGGGGTGGCCGTCCAGGGCGCGGCAGACCCAGGCGGCGCGCTCCAGGTCGGCCGGTCCGGCCACGAAGTCCGGCCGCGCCCGGCGGACGTGGTCGAGGAAGACCCGCAGGGCCGGGTTTGTGGCGTCGGCGGGGCCGGGCGCCGGTACCTCCAGCGGGGACAGCAGGAAGACCCGCTCGCCGGGTACGTGCCACGGGGCGTCCGAGGTGACGAGCAGACGCAGGCCGGGGCAGGCGCGCAGCAGCGCGGTCAGCCGGTCGGCGCGGGGCGGGGCGGCCGGGGTGCCGTCCAGGACGAGGAGCGCGCGGCCGTCGCCGACGAGTTCGGCGAGGGCGTCGATCCCGGCCCGGGCGGGCCGGACGTCCATCGCCCTCGCGGCGGCGGCGCGGGCGTCCGTGGCCCGCCCGCCGGGGGCGGGGAGATCGCCGGTCCGGCCGTAGAGGTCGTCGACGGCGGCCGCCACGGGGGCGGTCGTCTCGTCGCCGGGGGCGAGGTACTCGGTGCGGCCGCCGGGGAACGCGTACCAGAGCACCGGGAAGCCCGTGCCGTGCAGCCGCTCCGCCACCGCCAGCGCCAGCCTGGTCTTGCCGACCCCCGTCAGTCCCACGACGGTGGTCAGCCGTTCCGTGCCGTTCTCCGACAGCTCCCCCACCAGGACGTCCGTCTCTCCCCCGCGGCCCACGACGGCGTGCAGGGCGGTGGGAGGCGCCGCGGCCTCCGGCCGGCCCGCCGTCGTGAACCGGCCCTGGTGCGCGGCCTCCTCCAGGGCCGCCCGGGCGCGCGGACCGAGCCGGAGCGCGTCCGCCACCAGTTGCACGGTGGCGGAGCGCGGCCGTCTCGCCTTGCCCTGTTCCAGGTCGCGTATCGCTCGAACACTGATCGTGGACAGGTCGGCGAGTTCCCGCTGGGTCAGCCCGATGCGCAGCCGGTGGGAGCGGATCAGCGAGCCGACCGGGGAGGTCTCCTGCGCTTCGTGCCCGGCGGGGGCGGATACGGGGGGCGGCGCGGGCGTGCCGGGAGGGGAGACGGGACGGGCGGCGAAAGAGCTGGTGGCGAGGGTGTCCATGGCGACGCTCCCGGGGTAAGCGGTGGAGGTGGCGGGGCGGGACGGCTCACGCCCGGCCCCGTGTCCCCATCCTCGGCAGGCGACTATCCCGGGGGCATCGCGCTGCGAGCGCGGCGTCCGCGGGCCGCTATCGCCCCGCG
>DASTDN010000145.1:0-5291 GCA_035710365.1 Streptomyces sp.
CTCGATCCGCTCGGTCTGCGCGATCCCGGCGGCGACGACGGACGCCAGGACCGTCGCGAAGTCGGCGTCGGACCGCTCGAAGACCGGTTCGCCCGTCGGCCGCGCCACATACAGCTCGCCCCAGGCCAGGCCGTTCAGCACGATCGGCGCGACCACGCAGCAGCCCCGGCCCCGGCGGCGCAGCGCGGCGACCCGCTCGTGGAGGTACCCGGGGCGCCGGTCGGCCGCCGGCCCCTCGACCGTCTCCACCCAGGCGTCGGGCTCCCCGCCCCGCGCCCACCGCTCGTGCAGGAACCCGGTGATCTCCGGGAACTGGTGCACGGGGTACGCCTCGTCCGCGGGGAACTCCTCCTCGCCGGCCGTGCAGTGCCCGACGTTGACGAGGACGCGCAGCCGGCCCCGCTCGCGCTCCCACACGGACAGCGCGGCGAAGGTCCCGCCGAGCGCGTCGCACGCGCCGACGGCCGCCGCCCGCCACGCCTCGCGCTCGGTGTGCGCGGCGGCCATGCCCTGCGCCAGCGCCACGACGGCCGTGAGCCGTCCGTCCTCACCCATCACCCCAGGCTAGGGACATCCGGGGTGAACCGGGAGAGGGGCGTCGGGCCGTTGCGCCGTTCGTGAGGGCCGCCCCACCCCCTGGCGCCTCCGGGTCACTCGCCGGGCCACCGCGGCGGACGCTTCTCGTTGAAGGCCGCCACGCCCTCCGCCCGGTCCCCCGAGAACGCCACCGAGCGCCACGCCGCGTCCTCGACCTCCAGGCCCGCGCGCAGGTCCAGGCCGTGCCCGAGCCGCAGCGCCCGCTTGGCGGCGCGCAGCCCCACCGGGGAGTTCGCCGCGATCCGCGCCGCCAGCGCGAGCGCCTCCGCGCGGTCCCGGCCCGCGTCCACCAGCTCGTCGACCAGCCCCAGCTCCCGGGCCTCCGGGGCCTCCAGCCGCCGCGCGGAGAAGATCAGCTCCGCGGCGCGGGCCGCGCCCACCCGCCGCGGCAGCAGTTGCGTACCGCCGCCGCCCGGGATGACGCCCACGGACACCTCGGGAAGCCCCACCACCGCCGTGCGGTCGGCCACGATCAGGTCGCAGGACAGGGCCAGCTCGAAGCCGCCGCCCAGCGCGTAGCCGTGCACGGCGGCGACGGTCGGCATCGGCAGCTCCAGCACCCCGGTGTAGGCGGCCCGCGCGACCGGGCGCTGCCGCACCAGGTCGGCGTCGCTGAAGGAGTTGCGCTCCTTCAGGTCGGCCCCGACGCAGAACGCCCGCTCGTGCGTCGAGGTCAGGACGACGACGCGGACGTCCTTGTCCGCTCCGAGCGCCGTGCAGGCGTCGGCGAGCGAGCGCGCCATGCCGGTCGAGACGGCGTTCATGGCCTTGGGCCGGTCGAGGGCCAGTTCCGCGACGTGCTCGTGCCTCCGCACCAGGACGAACTCCCCGAACCGCTCCTCACTCATGACACCCTCCGGTTAACGCGGGTTAACAAGACGGACCGATCATCGCAGCCGGACCGGCCCGGCGGAACCCCGGCCCCGGCCCGGGCCCGGCCGAGTGGCCCGAGCCGGTGCCCCATATCCGCACGGTGCGCGCCCTGTCATCCCGGGCCCACCCGATCGAGTGACTTCCGGTCGCCCTCACTGCCCGTCACCCACCCACCGCATAGCGTGCTTCACCAGGGCGCATCGGGGGGCGCCCGAAGGGTGGGGAGGCAGCACGATGACCATGAACACGCCGGACACGGCAGACGAGACGACGGGCGGCACGGCGCGGCCCGCCGCAGCGACAGCGGGGGGACCGCGGGCCCGGGAGGCGGCCGGGCGGGGCCGTCACCGCCGCCCCCGCTCCCGTCCCCGCGGACCGCTGCTCACCGCCGCCGGTCTCGCCCTGGCCGCGGGCGCCCTGAGCCTCGTACGGCTGCTGCCCGACCCGGGTGGTGTGGACGTCACCGAGGCGGCCGCGGACCAGGGGCCCGTGCCCGCCACGGACCCGGTGGCGCATCCCGGCGAGGCCACCCCCGACTCCGCCGCGCCCGGCGACCGCCCGTCCGCCGCCCCGGCCGGAGGGGCCGACGACGCCCGCGTGAGCCCGGGGTTCGGGCCGGACACCGCCACCGACGCCCTCGCCACCGACGCGCTAGCCATCGGCGTCTTCGGCACCGGCACTCCCGGCATCGGTGCGGGCCCGACGGCGACGCTGGCGCCCACCGCCCTCCCCGCTCCCGCCGCACCGGCCCCGCGGGTCCCGGAGACGGTCACCGATCCCGGTCCGCCTCGGGCTCCGCAGCCCGCCCCGCCCTCACGGCCGGACCCGGAGCCCACGCCCCCGGGGACCGCGCCCGCGCCCGCACCCCCGCAGGAGGCGGGCGGGACCGGCCTCTGCGTACCGCTCATCGGCGTCTGCGTGGACCTCGGCACCGGCGACCGGCGGTAGGAGTCACGGGCCGCCGCCCCTCAGGCCCCGCGCCACACGTCCGGGGCGGGCCGTACGGCCGGCCGGCTCAGCGCGCCGACGGTGCCCTGCCGCCGGCCCCGTTCGCCCCGCCCGGCCCGTTGCGCCGCGTCAGCAGCCACGGTTCGACCACGCCCAGACCACGCACCGGGCGCTGCCACATCGGCTGGAGGGCGCAACGGTAGGCCGGCGGCTCCTCACCCTCCTTCTCGGCGGCCGCGGCGGCCTCGGCCGCCGCCGCCTCCGAGGCGGGCGCGTCACCGGTGCGGATCAGTTCCTCGGCGAAGGCGCTGTCGACGAGCACCGCGTCCCGGGGCGCTATGGAGGTCAGCCGGGAGGCGAGGTTCACGGTCGTACCGAAGACATCACCCATCCGGGTGGTGACCGTGCCGAACGCCATGCCCACGCGCAGCTCCGGCATGGTCTCGTCGTGCGCCATGGTCTCGATCAGCCGCAGGGCGATCTCGGCGGCCGTGCCGGCGTCGTCCGCCACGTACAGCACCTCGTCGCCGAGGGTCTTGATGAGCCGGCCGCCGCGCGCGGCCACCAGGTCCGCGGCGGTGGTCTCGAACGCCTCGACCAGTTCGCCCAGCTCCTCCTCCTCCATCCGGCGGGTCAGCCGGGTGAAGCCGACGAGGTCCGCGAAGGCGACCGCGAGGCGGCGGTCGACCATCTCCTCGTCGTCGGCGGCCTGCACCACGCGCCCCGCCGACGCGGCGAGCTGGCGCCGCCACACGTAGACGAGGAACTCCTCCAGCTCCGGCAGGAGCAGCTCGACGATCGGGTACGTGACCTCGGTGCGCGTCATGCCCGGCTCGGGCGGCTCGGTGAGGCCCTCCAGGAAGGAGTCGATCTGCCACTCGGCGAGGCGGCCCGTGGTCTGGCCGGTGGAGCGGGCCACCTGCACGGCCATGGCCTCGCTCAGCAGGCCCGCCTCCACGAGACCGGCGAGACGCCGCAGCGCCAGGACGTCGGCCTCCGTGAGGGCCTTGGCCTGCCCGACGTCGGCGAAGCCCATCGCCCGCCAGAAGCGGGTGGCCAGCTCCATGGTGACGCCCGCGCTGCGCGCCGCCTGGAAAGGGGTGTAGCGGCGCTCGGCGCCCAGGATGAGCTGTTCGAGGCGCAGCGCGAGAGGGTTGTCCTCACCGGGGTCGGCGGGGTCGGGGTCGACCCGGCCGTGCGCGCCGGTGCCGGAGCCCGAGTCGTCGACGGTCACGCCTGTTGCCCTTCCGATCTGCCGCGGTCAGGTATCGACCGGCCTCAACTGTACGGCAGGTGTGGGCCACCTCACTCCTTCGGCGTTGCCGCCGGTGGGAGCGGGGGCGGCCCGCCCGCCGGACCCGCCGCCGGGCCCGGCGGCACGCTCCCGGCGCGCCGTCCGTCAGGCCCGCGTGGCCGCCCGGCGGACGGCACCGCCCTCACGCCGGGCGCAGGTGCACGATGTCGCCCGCCCCCACGGGTTCCTGGACGCCCTTCTCGGTGGCCAGCACCAGCCGTCCGTCGGCGTCCACCGCGACGGCCTCGCCGCTGACGGAGCGGTCCCCGGGGAGTTCCGCGCGGACCAGGCGCCCGAGGGTCGCGCAGCCCGCCGCGTAGGTCTCCTGGAGGCCGCTGGACGCCGGGTCGCCACCACAGCGGCGCCACTTCACGTACCACTGCTCCAGGGAGCGCAGAACGGCCCTGAGCAGCGGGTCGCGGTCGGTGGTGGCGGCGCCGGCGAGGGCCAGGGATCCCGCCGTCGGCACGGGCAGCTCATTCGCGCGGAGGGTGACGTTCAGGCCGATGCCGATGACCACGCCCCGGTCGGCGGCCCGCTCGGCGAGGATGCCGCCCGCCTTGCGCTCGTCGTCGCCGACGGTCACGAGGAGGTCGTTGGGCCATTTGAGTGCCGTGTCGACGCCCGCCGTCCGGGACAGGCCGGTCGCCACGGCCACGCCGGTGAGCAGCAGCAGCCAGCCCCAGCGGGCCACGGGCACCTCGGCCGGGTTCAGCAGGACGGAGAAGAACAGGCCGGAGCGGGGCGGCGCGGTCCACTGCCGGTCGAGGCGGCCTCTGGCGGCGGTCTGCTCCTCGGCGATCAGGACGGTGCCCTCGCGGGCGTCGCCGTTCGCCGCCCGCTCCACCAGGTCCGAGTTGGTGGAGCCGGTCCGCTGCACCACGTCCACCCGTGACCACAGGCCGCCCTCGCGGACCAGCGCACGGCGCAGCGCAGCGGCGTTCAGGGGCGGGCGGTCCAGGTCGGACCACCGGTTGTCGCCGGCGTCCGAAGGACCCGGAGTACCTTGAGCATCGTGCGGCGTCATGCAAGCCACCCTAGGTGTGGCAAACGCCGCACTGCCGAGCGACAGGCACCCCACTACGCTACGGCTGAGTAACCGTCCGCCCCTTGAGCAGGCAGGGAGCCGCATCCCGATGTCCGAGCCGGAAGAGCTGCAGCAGCCTGACATCCACACCACCGCGGGCAAGCTCGCGGATCTCCAGCGCCGCATCCAGGAGGCCACGCACGCCGGTTCGGAGCGCGCGGTCGAGAAGCAGCACGCCAAGGGCAAACTGACGGCGCGTGAGCGGATCGAACTCCTCATGGACGAGGGCTCCTTCGTCGAACTGGACGAGTTCGCCCGGCACCGGTCGACCAACTTCGGCCTGGACAAGAACCGGCCGTACGGCGACGGCGTCGTCACCGGGTACGGCACCGTGGACGGCCGCCCGGTCGCCGTGTTCTCCCAGGACTTCACGGTGTTCGGCGGTGCGCTGGGCGAGGTCTACGGGCAGAAGATCGTCAAGGTGATGGACTTCGCGCTGAAGACCGGCTGCCCGGTGATCGGCATCAACGACTCCGGGGGCGCCCGCATCCA
>DASTDN010000146.1:0-13153 GCA_035710365.1 Streptomyces sp.
TCGGGCTGGATCGTGATCGCGTTCGGATGGGGCTTCGCGGTGCTGGCGGGCGCCTACACCGCGGCCCCGCTGTCCGGCGGCCAGATCAATCCGGCCGTCACCATCGCCATCGCCATCGACACCGGTGTGTGGAGCCAGGTCTGGGTCTACCTGCTGGGCCAGATCGTCGGCGCCATGCTCGGCGCGGTCCTGTGCTACCTGGTCTACTTCGCGCAGTTCCAGGCCAACGTGCGCCGGACGGGAACCACGGAGGGCACGGCGGACGAACCCATTCCGACGCTCGGCATCTTCTCCACCGTCCCCGAGATCCGGCACCCGGTGGCCAACCTGATGACGGAGATCATCGCCACGATGGGTCTGGTGCTGCCGATCCTCGCCTTCGGGCTCACCGCGGGACTCGGCGAGTCCGGCCTGCTGGTGCTGATCGTCGCGCTGCTCGTCGTCGGCATCGGCCTGTCCCTGGGTGGTCCGACCGGCTACGCCATCAATCCGGCGCGCGACCTCGGCCCCCGGATCGTGCACACCTTCCTGCCGATCCCGAACAAGGGCACCTCCGACTGGAGCTACGCGTGGATCCCGGTCGTCGGACCGCTGATCGGCGGCGCGCTCGGGGCCCTCATCTACAACGCCGCCTTCTGACCAGTACGCAGCCTACGGACCAGCCAAGGGGCAGCCATGCCGGACAACTCCGAGAAGTACGTCGCCGCCATCGACCAGGGCACCACTTCCAGCCGCTGCATCGTCTTCGACCACAGCGGCGCGATCGTCGCCGTCGACCAGCGCGAACACCGCCAGATCTTTCCCAAACCCGGCTGGGTGGAGCACGATCCCACCGAGATCTGGTCGAAAGTGCAGGCGGTGGTCGCCGGGGCCCTCGCCAAGGCCGGGCTGCGCGCGGAGCAGCTCAGCGCGCTCGGCATCACCAACCAGCGCGAGACGACCGTCCTGTGGGACCGCTCGACGGGGAAACCCGTGCACAACGCGATCGTCTGGCAGGACACCCGTACGGCCGCACTGTGCAATCAGCTCGGCGGCTCGGACGGCCAGGACCGGTTCCGCGAGCAGACCGGACTGCCGCTGGCCAGTTACTTCTCCGGGCCCAAGGCGGCCTGGCTGCTCGACAACGTGCCCGGTCTGAGGGACCGCGCGGAACGCGGCGAGATCGCCTTCGGCACGATCGACTCCTGGCTGATCTGGAACCTGACCGGCGGCACGGACGGCGGCCGGCACGTCACCGACGTGACGAACGCCGGACGCACCATGCTGATGAACCTGCAGACCCTCCAGTGGGATTCGTCGATCCTGTCCGCGATGAACGTCCCCGAGGCGGTCCTGCCCGAGATCAGGTCGTCCTCCGAGGTGTACGGCACCGCGGTCGGGCAGTTGGCCGGGGTGCCCGTCGCGTCCGCGCTGGGCGACCAGCAGGCCGCCGTGTTCGGGCAGGCCTGCTACGACGTGGGCACGGCGAAGAACACCTACGGCACCGGCAGCTTCCTGCTGCTCAACACCGGCGGCCGGCCGGTGCCGTCGAAGAACGGGCTGCTGACGACGATGGGCTACAAGATCGGTGACGAGGCGCCCGTGTACTGCCTGGAGGGCGCCATCGCCATCACGGGCGCGCTGGTGCAGTGGTTCCGTGACCAGCTCGGCATCATCCGGACCGCTGACGAGATCGAGCCGCTGGCGCGGAGTGTGGAGGACAACGGCGGGGCGTACATCGTGCCCGCGTTCTCGGGTCTGTTCGCGCCGTACTGGCGTTCCGACGCGCGCGGTGTCGTCACCGGGCTCACCCGGTACGTCACGAAGGGGCACCTCGCGCGGGCGGTGCTGGAGGCGACGAGCTGGCAGACCCGTGAGGTCGTGGACGCCATGTACCAGGACTCGGGGGTGCGGATCAAGACCCTGAAGGTCGACGGCGGCATGACCAAGAACAACCTGCTCATGCAGCACCAGGCGGACGTGCTGGGCGTGCCGGTGATCCGGCCGAAGGTGTCCGAGACGACCTGCCTGGGCGCGGCGTACGCGGCCGGGCTCGCCACCGGTGTGTGGAACGGCCTCGACGAGCTCAAGGCGCACTGGCAGGAGGACGCCGAGTGGCTGCCCTCCATGGATGCGTCGGTGCGCGACCGCGAGTACCACAACTGGCGCAAGGCGGTGGAGAAGAGCTTCGGCTGGCTGGAGGACGGCGAGGCGGCCGACGGCGAGTAGCACGCACGCGTGCGCGGAAGTTTCCGGCCCACGCGTGTGTGCGGTCTCCGGGCCGCGGTCTCGGGGTCACCCGGCCGGCGGGCGGTCCGGACCCTGACGGAGCACCGGCCGGGAGCCCGGCGCCGCGTCCGTGTCCGTGTGCGTCCTCGTCAGGAGGTGACGCTCTGACGGCGGTCCTGCGCGAACCTCATCGCGTGCTGGACGACCCCGACCAGGATCTCCTTGACGGACTCGCGCTCGCGGGCGTCGCACATGACGACCGGGACGTAGTCGTCGAGGTCGAGGGCGTCGCGCACGTCCTGTTCGGGGTAGCGTGCCGCTCCCTCGAAGCAGTTGACGCCGACGAGGAACGGTATGGACCGCCGCTCGAAGTAGTCGATGGCCGCGAAGCAGTCCTCCAGGCGGCGGGTGTCGGCGAGTACGACGGCGCCGAGAGCGCCTTCCGACAGCTCGTCCCACATGAACCAGAACCGCTCCTGGCCGGGCGTCCCGAAGAGGTACAGCACCAGGTCGTCGCGGAGCGTGATCCGGCCGAAGTCCATGACCACGGTCGTGGTGTGCTTGCCCTCCACACCGCTGGTGTCGTCGATGGGACGCCCGGCCTCGGTGAGCAGTTCCTCGGTGCGCAGCGGCCTGATCTCGCTGACCGCGCCGACCAGTGTGGTCTTGCCCACGCCGAATCCGCCGGCCACGAGGATCTTCAGCGTGACGGGCTCTATGGGGGGCTTGCCGCGCTCAGAGCGCCCGAACATCATCGGTCTCTTCTCCTGCGTGATGGGGGTCGGACGGCGGAGGGCCGTAGCCTCCGCCGCCAGGGGTTTCGATGACGAGCACGTCGCCGGGCCCGACGTCTGCGAAGCCGCTTCCGCCGAGTTCGGTGACGGTGCCGTCGGCACGCTCCACCCGGTTGGCGCCGAGGGCGCCGGGCGCGCCGCCGGCCATGCCGTACGGCGGCACCCTGCGGTGCTGGGAGAGCGTGGAGGCGGTCATGGGTTCCAGGAACCGGATGCGGCGTACGGCGCCGTCCCCGCCGGGCCAGCGTCCGGCGCCGCCGCTGCCGCGCCGGACCGCGAACTCCTCCAGCCGGACGGGCAGCCGCCACTCCAGGACCTCGGGGTCGGTGAGGCGGGAGTTCGTCATGTGGGTCTGGACGACGGGCGCGCCGGGGAAGCCGTCGCCCGCGCCGGACCCGGAGGCGACGGTCTCGTAGTACTGGTGGCGGTCGTTGCCGAAGGTGACGTTGTTCATGGTGCCCGAGCCCTCGGCCTGCACGCCGAGGGCGGCGTAGAGGGCGCCGGTGATGGCCTGGGAGGTCTCGACGTTGCCCGCGACGACGGCGGCCGGCGGTTCGGGGGCGAGCAGGGAGCCGGGCGGTACGACGATGTCCAACGGGCGCAGGCAGCCGTCGTTGAGGGGGATGTCGTCGGCGACGAGGGTGCGGAAGACGTACAGGACGGCCGCGTTGACCACGGCGAGCGGTGCGTTGAAGTTGGTGGCGAGCTGCGCCGAGGTGCCGGTGAAGTCGATGGTGGCGCGGCGGTTTTCGCGGTCCACGCGCACGCGTACCCGGATGACGGCGCCGGAGTCGGTCTCGTAGGTGTACTCGCCGTCGTCGAGGGCGTCGATGACGCGGCGGACGGCTTCCTCGGCGTTGTCCTGGACGTGCCGCATGTAGGCCTGGACGACGTCGAGCCCGAAGTCCCCGATCATGCGGCCGACCTCGTCGACGCCCTTCTGGTTGGCGGCGATCTGGGCGCGCAGGTCGGCGAGGTTGGTCGCGGGGTTGCGGGAGGGGTGGGGCGCCCCGGTCAGCAGGCGGAGGGTTTCGTCCTCGCGGAAGCGGCCGTTCTCGGTCAGCAGCCAGTTGTCGAAGAGGACGCCCTCCTCGTCGATGGTGCGGCTGTCGGCGGGCATCGAGCCGGGGGCGGTGCCCCCGATCTCCGCGTGGTGTCCGCGGGACGCGACGTAGAACAGGATCCGGTCACTGTGCGTGTCCGCGTCGGGGTTCGTTCGCGTGCGCCCGCCGCCGGTACCGAAGACCGGGGTGACGACGGTGACGTCGGGGAGATGGGTGCCGCCGTGGTACGGGTCGTTGACGGCGTACGTGTCGCCCGGCCGCATGGCCGCGCCGCGGCGCCGGACGACCTCCTTGACGCTGGTGCCCATCGAGCCCAGGTGGACGGGGATGTGCGGGGCGTTGGCCACCAGGTTCCCGTCCGGGTCGAACAGTGCGCAGGAGAAGTCGAGCCGTTCCTTGATGTTGACGGACTGGGCGGTGGATTCCAGCCGGGCGCCCATCTGTTCGGCGATGGACATGAACAGGTTGTTGAAGACTTCGAGGAGCACCGGATCGGCTGCCGTGTCGGGGCGGGAACTCTCCGTGACCGCGACGCGTTCCATGACCAGATGCCCGTCGTCCGTGGCGGCTGCCTGCCAGCCGTCGTCGACCACGGTCGTCGAGCCGGCCTCGGTGATGATCGCGGGGCCGGTGACCATCTCGCCGGGGGGCAGGTGCTCGCGCCGGTGCAGGGGTACGTCGCGCCAGGCGCCGCCCGTGTGGAGACGGACGGTGGCGGGCGCGGCGCGGTGGCCTTCGTACGGGGCGAGGGCCGACAGATCGGGGGGTTCGGTGAGGCCGGTGGCTTCGACGGAGAGGGCTTCGACGACGATCGGGCGGTCGAGCGTGAAGGAGTACGTGGCGCGATGACGTTCTTCGAAGGCCCGCCGCATGGCGTCGGGGCCGGCGAGCCCGACGGTGAGGGCGGTGTCGGTGCCGTCGTAGCGGAGCTGGGCGCGGCGGGTGATCCGGATGCGGTCCTCGGGGACGTCCTCGGCAAGAAGTTCGGCGCGCGCGGCGGCCGCGAGGTCGTCGGCCGTCCGCTGCACGCCGGGCATCGCGCCGGGTTCCAGGGTGGCTTCGACGGACTGCTCACGCATGGCGGTGGTGTCGGCGAGGCCGATGCCGAGCGCGGAGAGCACCCCGGCCATGGGCGGCACCAGGACGGTGCGGATGCCGAGGGAGTCGGCGACCATGCACGCGTGCTGGCCTCCCGCGCCGCCGAAGGTGGTGAGGGCGTAGCGGGTGACGTCGTGGCCCTTCTGGACGGAGATCCGCTTCACGGCGTTCGCGATGTCGGTGACGGCGATCCGGAGGTAGCCCTCGGCGACCTCCTCGGGGCTGCGGTCGTCCCCGGTCCGGCCGTGGATGTCGCGCGCGAGGGCGGTGAAGCGGTCCCGGACGAGTTCCGCGTCCAGCGGCTGGTCGCCGTCGGGGCCGAAGACCCGGGGGAAGTGGGCGGGCTGGATACGGCCGAGCATGACGTTCGCGTCGGTGACGGCGAGCGGGCCGCCCGCGCGGTAGCAGGCGGGTCCGGGGTCCGCGCCCGCCGAGTCCGGCCCCACGCGGTAGCGGGCGCCGTCGAAGTGGAGGACCGAGCCGCCGCCGGCCGCGACGGTGTGGATGTCGAGCATCGGCGCCCGCAGCCGGACCCCGGCGATCCGCGTGGTGAAGACGCGTTCGTAGCCGTCGGCGAAGTGGGAGACGTCGGTGGAGGTGCCGCCCATGTCGAAGCCGATGACGCGGTCGAAGCCGGCGAGCTGCGACATCCGGGCCATGCCGACGATGCCTCCTGCCGGACCGGAGAGGATGGCGTCCTTGCCGCGGAACTGTCCGGCCTCGGCGAGTCCGCCGTTGGACTGCATGAACATCAGCCGTACGCCTTCGAGCCGGCCGGCGACCTGCCGCACGTAGCGGCGCAGTACGGGCGACAGGTAGGCGTCCACGACGGCGGTGTCCCCCCGCGGGACGAGCCTCATCAGGGGGCTGACCTCGCTCGACAGCGAGATCTGGGGAAAGCCGATACGGGCGGCGAGTGCTCCCACGGCCTCTTCGTGGGCCGGGTGCAGATGACTGTGCAGGCACACGACGGCGACGGCGCGGATCCCGGCGTCGTGGGCGTCCCGGAGCGGCCCGGTGAGGGCGTCGAGATCGGGCGCGCGCAGGACGGTGCCGTCGGCGGCGATGCGTTCGTCGACCTCGACGACCCGCTCGTACAGCAGCTCGGGCAGTTCGATGCGCCGGGCGAAGATGCGGGGGCGGTTCTGGTAGGCGATGCGCAGCGCGTCGCGGAAGCCGCGGGTGATGACGAGCAGGGTGCGCTCGCCCGTGCGTTCCAGCAGGGCGTTGGTGGCGACGGTGGTGCCCATCCGGACGGCCTCGACCGGATCGTCGGCACCGTCGAGGAGCGCGTGGACGGCGGCCACCGCCGCGTCGGGGTACCGGGACGGGTTGTCCGACAGCAGCTTGTGCGTCAGCAGCCGGCCGTCGGGGCGCCGCGCGACGACGTCGGTGAACGTGCCGCCCCGGTCGATCCAGAACTGCCAGCCTGTCACGTCAGTACTCCGCTTCCGCACCGCTCACAGCGCCCGCAGGCCGTTGATCACGTCGCGCAGAATACTCTCGTCGGGCAGTTCCGCCGGCGGGACCGGCCGGTTCACGTGGACGAACTGCGCCGCCACGAGGTCCCCGACGAGGACCCGGACCACGCCGATGGGCAGGTTGAGGTCCGCGGCGAGTTCGGCGACCGACTGCGGGGTCTCCCGGCACAGGCCGACGATGTCGACGTGCTCCGGGGACAGCGTGGGGTCGGCCTCCGGATCGTCGGCGTGGGGCTCGACGACGACCACCGCGATCACGTCGAGGCGGTGCTGGGCCGCACTGGTGGTGCGGCCCCGCGTCATGGCGTACGGACGGACGACCGGCCCCGCCTCGTCGTCGAACCAGTGGCTGATTCCCTGACCGTCTGCGCTCATGTCATCCCACTACCCGCCCAGGTGCAGATCGGCGCGCGGAGCAGTGCCGAGGTGCACGCCGACCCGTTTGACCAGCAGCGTCATCTCGTAGGCGACCTGGCCGACGTCCGAGTCGGCGTCCGCGAGGACGGCGAGGCAACTGCCGTCGCCGGCGGCCGTCACGAACAGGAACGCCTCGTCGAGTTCGACGATGGTCTGCCGGACGCTGCCCGCCTCGAAGTGCCGCCCGACGCCCTTGGCGAGGCTGTGGAAGCCGGAGGCGACGGCGGCCAGGTGCTCGCTGTCCTCGCGGGTGAGGTCCTGGGACGCCCCCGTCGCCAGGCCGTCACCGGAGAGCACGACTGCCTTGCGGATGCTCGCGACGCGGTCCACCAGGTCGTCGAGCAGCCAGTTCAGCTCTCCGGAGTGGGTCCGGACCCGGCCGGTCGCCTTTGGTGCGGTCATCGACCGTCCCCCCTGTTCGTTCCCTGTGGTGCCTGGCCGCTGTCGGCCCCGTCACCTGCGGCATTGTCCTCACGGCCGCGCTGCCAGCCTCGCTGGAGCGATGCCATACGGCTGCGTACCTCGTCGGCGTCCCGTTCGGCGTTCGCGGGCCGGCGTGGGGTGCGCTGCTGTTCGCGTTTGAGCTGGGGCGCCAGGCTGGCCTGCCGGACCCTCCTGGGCAGTCCTCCGGATTCTCCCGGGCCGCCGGTCTGCGGGGCCGGGCCGGTGCCCGCGCCGAGGTCGCCGCGGCCGGGTGTCCAGGGCGCTGCGCCGGGGTCGGTGCCGGCCGCCGGCGCCGCGGGGCCGGGGCGGTCCGGGGCGTCGGCCCCGGGGCGCCTGGCCCGCCTCGGCAGGGCGGGGGCCCCGGGCTCGCCGCCGGGGGCGGCGCCCCGGGGGGCGCGGCCGGCCGGGGAGCCGGTGGGTCCGCCGGGGTGGCCCGCCGGGTCGGTCTCCCGGCCGCCGGGCGTGGTGCCGCGGCGGCGGGAGGGCAGCGGCGGTGCGGCGTCGTCCTGCGGCACGCCGGAGCCGGGTCCCGTGGTGGAGTCGGGGCCGCGGCGGCGGGTGGGCAGCGAAGGCGGCGTTCCGTCGGGCCGCTGCGGGCCGCCCGCGAGAGGCGCGTCGTCGGTCTCGCCGCGCCGGGCGCGCTGGCCGGCGACCGGTCGGCCGTGGGAGCTGACCAGCTTGGGCGTGTGGCGGCGGGACAGCGGGACGGGTGCGTTCACGGCGCCGTCCGGGTCGTCGCCGTCGGCCGCGCCAAGGGGATCGGCGGGGACGTGGTGACGGTCGCGGCGGCGGGCCGCCGTGTCGCCGTCGGTGCGGGGGCCGGCGCCGCGCCTGCGGAAGATGCCGCCGCGTTCGCTGTCCTCGTCGTCGAGTGCGCCGGGGAAGTCGTCGAGGCCCGTCAGGTCGACGGAGGCCTCCAGCTCGACAGGGCCGTCCAGCACGGAGACCGGCAGGCCAGGAAGCTGGGTGGGCACCTGGGAGAGGGAGCCGCGGTGGCCGTCCTCGGACTCGACGGCCTTCTGACGCGGGCGGTCGAGGCGGAAGCCGATGCCGTTGCTGTCGGGCGCGTCGTCCGTCAGCAGCGAGTCGGGGATGAACACGACGGCGGTGGTGCCGCCGTAGGGGGACGGCTGGAGGGAGACCCGGACGTTCTGCCGCTGGGCGAGCCGGCTCACCACGAACAGCCCGAGCCGGTCGGTGTCGGACAGTTCGAACTCGGGCGTCTCGGCGAGCCGCAGGTTGGCGTCGAGCAGTACGTCGGCCGCCATGCCCAGCCCGCGGTCGTGGATCTCCAGGGTGAAGCCGTTGGCGACCCGCTCGCCGAGGACCTGCACGGCGGTGTGCGGCGGGGAGAACACGGTGGCGTTCTCCAGGAGTTCGGCGACGAGGTGGGTGAGGTCGGCGACGGCGGGGCCGGTGACGGCCACCCTCGCGAGCCGGCGGACCTCGATGCGCTCGTAGTCCTCGACCTCGGCGACGGAGGCGCGTACGACGTCCATCAGCTGGACGGGCTTGCGCCACTGCCGGGAGGGGGCGGCACCGGAGAGGATCACCAGGCCCTCGGCGTGCCGGCGCATGCGCGTGGTCAGGTGGTCCAGGCGGAACAGGTCGGCGAGCTCCTCGGTGTCCTCGGTGCGCCGTTCCATGCTGTCGAGGAGGGTGAGCTGCTTGTGCAGCAGGACCTGGCTGCGGCGGGCGAGGTTCACGAAGACCTCGGAGACGCCGGCCCGGAGTTCGGCCTGCTTGACGGCGGCCTCCACGGCGGCCCGCTGGAGGGTGTTGAGGGCCTGGCCGACGTCGCCGATCTCGTTCTTGTCGTACTCCAGACGCGGGACCTCGGTCTCCACGTCGACCTCTTCTCCGGCCGAGAGGCGGCGCATCACGCTGGGCAGCCGCACGCCGGACGCCTCGTGGGCCTCCACGCGCAACTGGCGCAGGTCGCGGATGAGGCTGCGGCCTATGCGGACGGAGAGGAAGAGCGACAGCAGCAGGGCGATCAGGCCGAGGACGCCAGCAACGGCCGCCTGGACGATGACGTTCACCGCGGCCGGGCCGACGCGGTCCTGGTAGCGGTCGGCGGCCTGGTCGTTGAGGGCGGCGAGTTCCTTGAGCACGTTGCCCGCGGCGGTGTCCCAGCTCTTGGCGTCGACTCCCCTGGGCCTGCCGGTGGCCGAGGTGACGGCCGCCTCCTCGGCGACGCGCACGGGCGCGGAGGAGGCGTTCTTCCAGAAGCTCTCGAACCGGTCCCGTTCGGACGAGGGCAGCAGCGGCAGGTGCACGTCGTACATCAGGCTGCGCTGGGCGATCAGGTCGGAGACGTCGCGGATCTCGCCCCGGGTGATCCTGCCGACGACGAGGGCCGAGCCGAGCAGGGCGTCCTCGCGGGAGAGGAGTTCGCGGGCCCTGGCGAGGTTGACGAGTGCGCGGGCCTGCTTCTCCAGTCGGCCGTCGTCGATGACGGTGAGGTCGGAGAGCAGGACATAGCAGGGATCGACCAGCCGGTTGTAGAGGTCGAGGGCCTGGAGGCGGTTGACGGTGCCCTCCTCGACGCTGCGGCGCAGCGAGGAGATGCCGTCGAAGGCGTCCAGCACGGCGGTGAGCCGGTCACTGGAGTCCTGCCCCATGGCGTCGCGCAGGTCGGCGTCGGCGGCGTTGGCGCGAATTTCCGCGACGGCGGTGTCGGTGGCCGTACGGCTCCGTCGGAGATCGGCCAGTGCCTTGGGCGCCCGGGTGTCGGCGAGGTAGAGGAGGGTCTGGCGGCGCTCCTGCTGGAGCACCCGCACGGTGTCCTCGACGGGGTAGCCGATGTCCTCGACCACGGCCGCCACATTGAACAGCCGGCCCGCCTCGCGCCCCGTGAGTACCGTGGCGAAAGCCCAGATCGCGGTGAGCGACACCAGCGGCACGAGAAGCAGCGCCACGATCTTCCGGCGGATCGACTTCCCGCGAAAGCGCATGGCCTCCCCCAGCTCGACCCCCGTCGACACGGGGGTGTTCATGTGCGTCAAGAAACGGCGCGAGCCTACTACCGACGACCCGCGAACTCGAAGACCTATCCGGAGGAATTAGTTCCGCTCGCCCGCAGAGAGATGCCGAGTTGTCCGGGCATTGGGGTAGATTGCCTCCCCGTTTCCGGCGGCTCACAGGTGCGCCGAGCGCCGCACGGTGCAGGTCAATTGGCCGGTTTCTTTCGCTGCCGGGGAATGTTCACGCCGCGATGTTCGTCCTACCCCTCGGGGAATGGGGGAGGAATCAGCCACGGGAGACGCCTCCCGCACTCGGGCAGCGTGAAACCGAGCAAGCCGGGCAACCAGTGGAAACGGAGTCCTCGAACCCGGGTTCGGGCGGACTCCCGGGAGGGGAAGTGACGCTTTGACGGGGACGGCGGAGCGGCCGAGGGCTTGCTTCGACTACGGGGTGGGGCGTGCGGTGGCGCGGTACGACGGGAACGCACGGAGACTTGACATTCCGGCGGCGGAGCAGGGGCCGTCGGGCAGGGACGCATCCAAGGAGACCGGCACTGCGGTGATGATGTCCGGGGGGAACGGCAGAGAAGAACACGGGACCGGGGCGCGGCGGCCGCAGCAGGCGTACCGCCGGCCCCTGTGGGTGGAGGAGCCCGCGCGGCACATCCGGCTGCCCGATCCGGTGCGTACGGCGGCGGTGCGGGCGGTCATCATCATCGCGGTCACGCTGGTCCAGGCGATCGTGGCCTTCCTGTGCGCCATGGCCGGGTCGTGGCTGGCGTTCCCGATGGTGATCAGCAGTGTGACCAGCACCGTCGTGGCCACCTGGGGCGCGCTGGACGTGTGGGTGACCCGCCAGGTCTGGAACCAGCGCAACGGCGTGGTCTCGACTCCCAGCAGCACGGCCCGCGCCCTGCGGCGGGAGCGGCGCCGGGCCCGCAGGCAGGCACGCGCCGCCGAGCGTGCGAAGGACCGGATACACGGTCAGGGCGGCGTGGGGCAGCAGCTCTCCCACCCCTAGAGCGCCCTCCGGGCCCGCAGTCGATCCGTGTTCGCCGGCAGGAGGTCCGCCGTGTCCGTGAGGTACGACGTCGTCGTCATCGGTCTCGGCGGGATGGGCAGCGCCGCCGTCCACCATCTGTCCGCGCGGGGCGCGCGCGTGCTCGGCCTGGAGAGGTTCGGGCCGGTGCACCGGCGCGGCTCCAGTCACGGTGGTTCACGGATCACCCGGCAGTCGTACTTCGAGGACCCGGCGTACGTGCCGCTGCTGCTGCGCTCGTACGAGCTGTACGAGGAGCTGGAGCGGGCCACCGGTCGGAAGATCGCCGTCCTCACCGGCGGCGTGATGGTGGGCCGGCCCGGCTCGCGGACCGTCTCCGGGGCACTGCGATCGGCGCGGCAGTGGGACCTGCCGCACGAGATGCTCGACGCGGGAGAGATCCGGCGCCGCTTCCCGACGCTCACGCCGAAGGACGACGAGGTCGCCCTGTACGAGCGCAGGGCCGGGCTGCTGCGCCCGGAGAACACCGTCGCCGCGCATCTCCAGCTCGCCGTCCGGCAGGGCGCCGAGCTGCACTTCGACGAGCCCGTGACACGCTGGGAGCCGTACCGGGACGGGGTGCGGGTGCACACCGGGGGGAACACCTACACGGCGGGCGGGCTGGTGGTCTGTCCGGGCGCGTGGGCACCGGGACTGCTGGCGGATCTGGGGGTGCCGTTCACGGTCGAGCGGCAGGTCATGTACTGGTTCGAGCCGAAGGGCGGCACCGAGCCGTTCCGCCCGGACCGGCATCCCGTCTACATCTGGGAGGACGCGGACGGCGTCCAGGTGTACGGCTTTCCCGCCATCGACGGGCCGGGGCGGGGCGCGAAGGCCGCCTTCTTCCGCAAAGGGTCCGCCACCACCCCGGACACCGTCGACCGGACCGTGCACGCGCGCGAGATCCGGGCCATGGCGGACCACATGGCGGGCTGCGTCCCGGACCTGCCGGGCACCTTCCTGACGGCCACGACCTGCATGTACACCACCACGCCCGACGAGCACTTCGTCCTGGCCCGGCATCCGGCGCACCCCGAGTCGGTGACGGTGGCGTGCGGGTTCTCCGGGCACGGGTTCAAGTTCGTGCCCGTGGTGGGTGAGATCCTCGCCGACCTGGCGCTGACCGGCACCACCGCGCACCCCATCGGCCTGTTCGACCCCGCCCGCCTCACCACCGCTCCGGGCGGGGCGGCCGGCACCTGACGACCGGCGCGGGCCCTCCCCCGGCGGCGGGGCCCGCGGCGGACGGCGCCGCTAAGCGGTGCCCGCCGTCGCGGGCACGGGTGACGGGCGCTTGTACATGCGGGTCGCGGTGATCTCGCTGTGGCCGCCCTCCGCCCCGGCGGCGTCCCGGGGCAGGCCGGGCCGCAGGTGTTCCTCCACGCTGATGTACTTCAGTCCGGCCCGCAGGTCGGCGTCGTTGCGCAGCCGGATGACCAGCGGGAACTCCGCCAGGGCGGTCGTGTCGAACAGGCCGGTGGTGTAGAGGAGCTGCACACCGAGGGCGTCGGAGACGGCCCGCTGGAGCTCCAGCAGGTACGTGGCGTTGGCGCGGCCGATGGGGTTGTCCAGGAAGAGGGTGCCGGCGTGGCGGTGCTTGTCGCGGCCCCGGTCGTTGGAGCGCAGGGCCGCCATCGTGCAG
>DASTDN010000147.1:0-3351 GCA_035710365.1 Streptomyces sp.
AGAGCTTGGGCAGCTTCAGCAGGCCGTTCTCGTCGGTCTTCAGGCCGGTGAGGGAGCGGAGGGGATTGCCTGCGGCATCCCTGAAGTGCGGGCCCTTGTCGTTGGGGTTGGGGTCGTCCGCCGACTTGACCAGGGTGGCGGTGGCGGCAACGCCGTCCGCGACGTTGCCCTTGTGGGTGGCCCTGACCTCGACCTGGCTCGCGAACTCGCCGCCCGCCACGCAGGTCAGGGCGGCCTGGTCGGTGCGGGCGAGGGCGTCGGCGGCGCGTTCGGTGACGGTGGCCGAGTAGTCGACGGCGGGGACGCTGCGGCCGACGACGGTGGCGCGGATCGTGAACTCGCCCGTCTTCTCCCCCGCGCGCAGATAGGGCGAATAGGCGATGCCCAGGCTGTTCGTGGCGACGGTGGCGACGCTCTCGCCGTTGGCGAAGGCGGCGTCGGTGTCGCCGACGATGGTGAAGCGCACGCGTACGGCGGCGACCGACGTGCCCTTCGCGGTCTCCGCGCGGGTGCCGATCCGCTGCATGAACCCGTCGCCCGTCATCGCGGTGAGCGTCTCGGTGCCCGCGTCCTCCAGGTGGTGCACCGTGTCGGTGGGGGTGGGCGCGGGGGTGGTGGGGGGCGGCGTGGTCGGGGTGTCGGATGGCGGCTTGGGGCTCTGGCTGCCGCCGGGCTTGCCGGGTTCCTCGGGCTTCGGGGTGGGCGAGGACGGCGGCCGGGTGACAGGGCCGGAACCCGGGCCCTGCCCGTCGTCGCTGCGGCCGCCGGGGAGAGCGCCGGTGCCGTCCGGGATCTCGTGCGAGCCCTTGCGGTAGTACTCCAGCCACGACAGGACCGTGTGCAGGTAGTCCTGGGAGTTGTTGTAGCTGAGGATCGCCCGGTTCATGTCGGCCTGCGCGGACAGGTCCCAGCCGAAGCGGCACAGGTAGTGGCCGGCGGCGAGGGCCGCGTCGTAGACGTTGTTGGGGTCCTTCTTGCCGTCATCGTTGCCGTCGCGGCCTGCCCAGGCCCAGGTCGACGGGATGAACTGCATGGGGCCGACGGCGTTGTCGTAGCGGCTGTTGCCGTCGTAGACGCCGTTGTCGGTGTCCTTGATGAGGGCGAAGCCGTTGCCGTCGAGCTGCGGGCCGATGATCGGGCTGATGGTGGTGCCGTCGGCGCGGACGCGGCCGCCGCGGGCCTGCCCGGACTCCACCTTGCCGATGGCCGCGAGGAGTTGCCACGGCAGGTTGCAGCCGGGCTTGGACTCGCGGAGTGCCGCTTCGGCCTTCTTGTAGGCGTCGAGGACGGTCGCGGGGATGCCCGCCTCTGACGAGCCGGGGGCTACGGACGTGCCGTCCGCCGGCGAGGGCTTCGGGCTGTTCAGTGGCGGCAGGCCGGTGTAGTAGGGCGAGTTGCCGGTCGCGCTGTCGGCGTTCGCGTCGGGGGAGGGCGTGGTGTCGGCGGTGGACTGTCTGCCCTGGTCACCCAGGTCCGCGCCGGGCGCCTGGGACGCCGCCAGGGCCGCTACCGCGGCGGCGGCCACAGCGGTGGTCGCCGCTCCCTTGCGCAGTCTCTTGCCGAAATGCGCCGTCATGGAGTGAACCCCTCCCCTGGACGCCGCGGCGCCCGTCTGCGTGTGTCCCCGCCTTGTTGTGACGATCGGCCCGCCCTGACGGTTGCCCTGGTGAAGCCAGGACATCCCCGACCCTCGCGGACCTGATGGTGCCTGTGTGCAGTTGTGCGGTTTTTGCTCCGTACGGTTTTCGCTCGGCGTGGTTGCAGTCCCGCCGATTCCGCCTCGTACGGTCGCGGTTCGTGCGGTTTCGCTCCGTACGGTGCGATCGGTCGCTCGTCGTGCAGTCCGGGTACGTCGGCCGCCGGCCGAGGCGTGTCGGCCGATGTGACCCTACGACAACTTGTTTTCTTCGGACAGCCGTTCGTGACCGGTTTCCCCCGGTTGGGCCCTGCTTGTAGACAACTTGGGGACGGTTCGGGGGGCGATTCGGGGCGTCTGGGGTCAGGGTGTGGTGTCCGGGCCCTGATGTGCGTGCGGGTCCGGCCCCTCTTCTGGTCCTTGTCCTCGGCCGTTCCGGTCGTCTGGGCGCGGAGCCGGGCCCACGGGGTGTCCGGGGGCGGCCTGCGGAGTGGCGACGAAGACGGTGACCGTCTGTACGGGACGGGGTCGGGGCAGGGCGGCGAGAGCCAGAGTGAGACAGGTGTGGGCGAGGTCGGCCCACCGGCGCCACGGGAGCACTCCGTGCCTCTGGGTCTTCGCGACAAGTCGGGACCGGGCCACTGCGGCCCACTGACGCCAGGGGGTGGGCGCGCAGGGGCGGGATTCAGGTCCGCTCACTGCCAGGTCGACGCGGACGAGGACGAGGTTCGTCCACTGCCTCCAGAGCGGGGGGTCCGCGGTGCGGGACGCGTCGCCGAGGGTCAGCGCGCGCAGGACGGGGTCTCGGGGCGTCAGCCGGCGTCGCAGGTCCTCCAACGTGTGCCGGAGAGCGGAGGTGGGGGTGGCGGGGGTGCGGGTGGTACTCGCGGTCGCCGCGAAGGCCGGAACCGGCGGGAGCGGCTCGCGGGCGGGCGCGTCGGCGGGTCCCCATGGAGGCGCCGTCCGACGGTGGAGCATCCGTATACCCATGCCCGCATCCTGCTCCGGCGTGGTCGCGGGGACGGTTCCGCGAGGGCCACGTGGGTGACGGGATTCTCCGGGTCGGGCGGGGCGATGGCGGGGTGGGGCGAGGTGGCTGGGGCGGATATGGCGGGGTGCGAGTGGAGGCCATGGGCGGGGTGGGCCGCCGACCTCACCGGCATCCGCTACGAGGGCGGGAGGCCAGCCGGAAGGGGCGGGTGCTTCCTCCATGGCCTCGGGCCGGCCGTCTTCGGGCGTCCTGCCGGGGGCTTCGTGGCTGCGGATGGCGAGGCCGTGCTCCGGGGCGTCGCGAGGCGCGCCCGAGAGGGGCAGGCAAGCGGCCGGGCCCCAGACAGCTGGTCCTCCCCCCGGGGCATCACGAGGCGCGCCCGAGAGGGCGGGGAAGCCGCCAAGCCCCCGGCAGCTTGCGGTGCTACGGCCATCGCGAGGCGGCGACCCGGGGAGGAGAGGGAGGGTAGCCGCCTGGCTCCAGGCAACTTGTCCTCCCCGGGCATCACGAGACAGCACCCGAGAGAGCAGGCAAGCCGCCGGACCCTCGGCAGCTTGCCGTGCTCGGGCATCGCGAGACGGCGCCCCGGTAGGGGGGACTGCCAGGCACCAGGCTTGCCCTGCCCCCAAGCATGACAAAGCAGCACCCAAGAGGGCGGGGAAGCCGCCGGACTCCTGGCAGCCTGCGGTACTCGGGCGTTGCGAGACCGAGCCCCGGAAAGGAG
>DASTDN010000148.1:0-6152 GCA_035710365.1 Streptomyces sp.
CAGCGCTTGGGGTGGATTGCCCCACTTGCCGTCCCGGTGCCGGTGTCCGGTTCGAGGGCGGAGCAGTCCGCCGCCGGCACGGGGCGCACGTCAGCCACGCCCGGCGGAAAGGGAGCGCCGGGGCTCGATCGGTATCGGACCGGTCGAGGCCCGTCACCCGGTCCGCGCACCGCCGGCCCCCGCTCCGGCCGCCGGCGCCGACGGCCGGGGCGGCGCGTGTGCCGCCCCGGCCGGAAGCGCTCCCAGGTCGTGCCGTTCGGATCTCACGGATCGGGCCGCGGCGTCGGATGCGGTCCGCCGCCGGACGGAGCACGACCCGGGCTGGGCGCACCCGGTGACGACGCCGCGAGGTGCCGTGCCGGTCTTCGCGGGCCCGCGAAGACGGCCACGGCACGGACTAGGGGTGGGTGCCGATCTGGGCGGCCTCGGTCTCGTAGATGCCGTAGTTGCGGTCGGCCGGCGGGATGCCGTAGAAGCAGACGCTGTCGACCTGGCCGGCCGTGTTGCCGGCGACCGACGAGCCGAACTGCACATAGCGGTAGCCGCGGTCGGTGATCGCGCCGGTCGGGTTGTCGATGCCCGCCTCGGTGACCTTCATGCTGATCGAGCTGTTCCAGCCCCGCACGTAGTCGACCATCTTGTAGGGGTTGTTCTCCCCCAGTCCGGAGTTCGGCGTGATGTAGTCCGAGCTGTAGCAGTGCACGGTGGCGATGTCGGGGCGGTACGGTCCGGTCAGCAGGGCACCGAGGCCGTCACCGGCGTCCGCCACGAAGGTGTTGAACCATGCGCCCGAGCTGCCGTAGGTGAAGCCGGTCCCGTCTCCCGACCAGCGCCCGGCGGGCATGTTGATCGCCCACATGAGGTTGCCGCGGTCCTGGGCCGGCTTGTTCCGCTGAATGGTCGCCAGCCGGTTCCAGCGGGCCAGGCCGGGGTTGTTCGGCTGGTGCCAGTCCGGTTCGTTGCCCAGCTCGAAGACGAAGAGGATGTTCGGGTGGGCGTCGATGTACGGCAGCAACTGGTTGAGCTGTTGCGCCGCCAGGGCCGGGTCGGGGTCCTCGGACGACTGGATGATCATCTCGGTGAGGCCGGTGCCGAGCAACTGGTCGAGCTGCCCGTTGCTGAACTGCCGGTTGTTCGGGTCGCCCCAGTACATCGAGATGCGCGCGGTCTGCGGGCGGATCGCTCTGAGGATGCCCACCTTCCGGTCGAAGGGGATGGTGTCGGCCGGGGAGACCACCGCCCCCCATTTCATGAAGTACGCCGCCGAGGCGGGGGCCGCCGCGCCGAGCACCGTGGCGGTGGCGGCGGCCGCGGTACCGGCGCCGACGGTGCCCAGGAACCGGCGGCGGGACAGGCCGTGACGGGGGGTCGGGCCGGACCGTGAATCTTGACCGTGGTCAGTCATCTCAGTGCGTGTTCCCTTCTCTGACACGAGGTCAGAAAGACGGCAGAACGCCGCGGGTGACAGCCAGGCTGTTCCGCGGCGCCGTCCGAGACTGCCACAGGGGCGCTCCTCCGGCACAGCCCTTGGAAGAGGCCGTCCAGGGCCCCGTTCTCCGTGGTGGCCCGAGGCGCGGGCTCCGGACGCGGCAGGGCGCGCGCCCTGCCGCCCGCCCGCCGCCGATCCGTTCCCCGGCGCGGGGGGCCTGCCGCTGCTCCCGCCCGCGCGAGGCCCCGCGGGCGTCAGAGGCCGGCGCCCATGCCGTCGGCGCAGGTCCACGGTGCGGTCATCGAGCCGTCGCTCCAGCCCCGCAGCTCCCGTCCGCCCACGCACACGATCCCGCACTGCTCGGCGTACTCCGTGGCCGGAACGGTGAAATCGCTGGTGGTGACGATGACAGCCACATCCGCCTCATGGACGGAGAAGCAGGTGCCGCCGAAACGCTGCAGGTCCTGTGAACCCACCTTGTGGTCGTCGGCGTAGCGCTTGCACTGGATCACCACCCGCCGGCCGTCCGGGGTCGTCGCCAGGACGTCGGCGCCCAGGTCTCCGGCACCGCCCACGACCTCCACCCGCCGGCAGCCGTCCCGGGCACAGAGACCGGCTATCGCCTGCTCGAAGTCCTCGGGACTCAGGTCTCCGTAATCGAGGACGGGCGGCTCACCCGCCGCCCCGGCCGCGCCGCCCGGGACGGCGGCCGTCGTCGCCCCGTCGTCGCCCGGGAGAGGTGCCGTGCCGGCACCGCCGTCCGCGACCACGGCCGTCCTCCCGGCCTCACCGCGCGGCAGGGCCGTTCCCGGGGCGTCGGCCGGGACGCCCGCGGGCACCTCCCGCGCCCCGGCCGGACCCGCCGCCGCATCCGCCCCGGCCGCCCTCGCGGGTGCGGAGTCCGCGTGTTCCGTCTCCAGCGCGTCGAGCGCCGTGGTCGTCGCCTCCTCCAGGGCCGCGCCGGTCCGGCGGGCCAGCCTCGCGGCGGAGAACCGGCGGTTGCCCCGTCGGTACGCCACGGCGACGGCCGGAACCGACAGCAGCAGGACCAGCGCCCAGGCGGGGCGCCGCTCGACGACGTGGAGCGCGGCACGACCGAGCCACCCCACCAGGCACACCAACACGGCGACCAGGGCGAAGAACACGGCCGTCGCACGGAGGTCGAAGGCGCGTTCCCGGTGGGCGGTACGGGTCCGGCGCGGAAGAGCGGCCAAAGCGATCAGTCCTCTCGGGTCGACCAGAACGGAGATCACTGGCGTCCGTCTGCCCGGGGAATGATCTTCTACTGCTGTCGTCCACAAGCCCGGCCGAGAACCGCCGCCCGTCGGCCGTCCCGCCTTCGCCTCCGGAACCGGTGCCCGCTCACACCCGTCACCGGGGCCCGTCCGCAGGCCAGTCCCGCCGTGCGGGACGAACCGGACCGTGCTGTTCGCCGGGGCGCACCGGCCGCGAGGAGTAGACCGCCCCGCGCGGGAAACCTCGCACGGCATGGCCAGACTCGACAAGGACCTGCCGGCGGACGGGCCGGCCCCCGCGCTCCAACGCGCCCTGACCACCCCCCTGCTGTACTTCTTCATCCTCGGCGACGTGCTCGGCGCCGGTGTCTACGTGCTGGTGGGGCAGGTGGCCGCCGACGCCGGAGGAGCGGTGTGGGTGCCGCTCCTCGTGGCACTGCTGCTCGCGATGCTCACCGCCGCCTCCTACGCCGAGCTGGCGACGAAGTACCCGCTGGCGGGCGGCGCCTCCCACTACGCCACGCGCGCCTTCGGGCCGTTCGCGGGCTTCGTGGCGGGCTTCTGCATGCTCGCCGCGGGCATCGTCTCCGTGGCCGCCCTCGCCCGCGGGTTCGCGGGTGACTACCTGTCCGCCTTCGTCACGCTCCCGGTCGGACTGGTGGCGGTGGCGTTCCTGGTGCTGCTCGCGCTGGTCAACCTGCGCGGCATCAAGGAGTCGACCCGCGCGAACGTCGTGGCCACCCTCGTGGAGGTGGGCGGTCTGGTGCTGGTCGTCGTCCTCGGTGCCTGGCTGCTGCTGCGCGGGGACGGCGACGCGGGGCGGCTCGTCCAGCTGGGCACGGCGGAGAAGGGTGCCACGGCGGCCGTACTGAGCGGCTCCGTCCTGGCCTACTACTCCTTCGTCGGGTTCGAGACGTCGGTGAACGTCGCGGAGGAGACCCGCGACCCGCGTCGTTCCTACCCGCGCGCCCTGTTCGGCGCCCTCGCCACCGCCGGGGCGGTGTACCTGCTGGTGGGCGTCGCCGCGTCGGTGGCCGTGCCCACCTCCCGGCTGGCGTCGTCGAGCGGCCCCCTGCTGGAGGTCGTCGAGGCCGCCGGAGGCGTACCCACCCGCGTGTTCAGCGCCGTCGCGCTGGTGGCCGTGGCGAACGGTGCCCTGCTCACCGGCATCATGTCCTCCCGGCTGGCCTACGGCATGGCCCGGGACGGCCTGCTGCCCGCCCCTCTGGCCAAGGTGCTGCCCGGTCGGCGCACCCCGTGGGCCGCGATCGTGATCACGTCGCTGCCGGCCATGCTCCTCGCGGTCACCGGCAGCGTCGCCACCCTGGCGTCCACCCTGGTTCTGCTGCTGCTCGTGGTCTTCCTCATGGTCAACACGGCCGTGCTCGTGCTGCGCCGCGACCCGGGCGGGACCGACCACTTCCGTGCCCCGACCGTGCTGCCGGTGCTGGGCATCGCCTCCTGTGTCCTGCTGGCCACGCAGCTCGAGGCCGAGGTGTGGCTGCGGGGCCTGCTGGTGGTCGCGGCCGGGCTGGTGCCGGCCGCCGCGGCCGCCGTGCGGCGCGGCCGGCACGGCGACGGGGCCGGACCCGGCGGACGGACGGATCCCGGTCCGCACCGGTCGGCGGGCCCGGCCCGCTGACGGGCCGGCCGCCGTCCGCGGGGACGCGGCGCCGCACGGACGGCGCTCAGCCCATGGTGCGCGACAGGTGCCACACGGCGTCCACCAGGCGTTCCACGTCCTTCTTCTGGTGGAACAGGTGGGTGGAGACGCGGACCGCCTGGTGGGGGCGGGCCGATCCGACGACGGGGAACTCGCTGCTGCGGATGACGATGCCGTACTCGTCCTTGAGCCGCGTGACGAGTGCCTCGGTCTTCTGGGCGTCGTGGACGTCGGCCGGGTCGCGGAACGGGGCGAAGGAGGTGAGGGCGCAGACGAGCCGGGGGTCGTCCTTCGGCGAGTACAGGGAGCCTACGCCCCAGCGCTCGGCGATCAGGTCCTTGGCGTACGCGGAGAGCCCGAGCACGTGGTCCTGGATCCTGGCGCGCCCGATGCGGTCCCACATCTCGCAGACGTCGCGCACCGCGCTCATGGTGGCGAGGCTGCTGTTGCCGAGGTTCTGGAGGGTCGCGGCGATGTCGTAGCTCGCCGTGGGCCCCGTCGAGCGCGGGGGCAGCCCGCCCTCGGGGTACGCGCTGGAGACGACGGGCCAGAAGTCGGGCAAGGGGTTGGGGTTGTGGCGGGGCAGCACCTTGTTGCGTATGTAGAGGACGCCGGTGCCGGCCGGTCCGCACTGCCACTTCGCCGCGGAACCGGCGAGGAAGTCCACGCCGAGCTCATGGAAGTCGTACGCCATCATGCCCGGTATGTGGGCGCCGTCGACGATGCTGATCAGCCCGTGGTCCTGGGCCAGCTTCGCCAGCATCGCGACGGGCAGCATCGTGCCCGTCTTGTAGGTGGGCGCGGAGAACATGAGCGCCTTGGTCCGCGGGGTGATGGCGCGGCGGAACAGTTCGACGTAGTCCTCGGCCCGCTGATCGTTGCCGACCGGCAGCGCCACCCGCCTGACCACGACGCCGTGGCGGTCACGCGCCTGTGCGAGCGGCGCGTTCCCCGCGGAGTGCTCGTGGTTGGTGGTGAGGATCTCGTCGCCCTCCTTCAGGGCGAGCCCGGCGAAGATCTTCGACATGCCGTCACTGGTGTTGTGCGTGATGACGAGTTCGTCGGGGTCGCAGCCGTATCCGCGGGCCGCCACGGCCCGTACGTCGGCGAAGTCGCTGTAGGCGGACGTC
The DNA here is from genome assembly GCA_035710365.1 of Streptomyces sp. Lineage (GTDB taxonomy): Bacteria > Actinomycetota > Actinomycetes > Streptomycetales > Streptomycetaceae > Streptomyces. Next base: position 5,458 of record DASTDN010000148.1, read on the forward strand.
GCCTTGACGGCGACCTCCCGGTGCACCCGGCCGAGGGTCTCCAGCACCTCGCGCGGGGGCGAGCCGACGGTGCCGACGTTCATGAACAGCACGTTCCTGTCTAAGACGAACAGCCGCTCCACGGCCTTCCAGAAGCCCGGCGACGAAGGGGGCGGGAGGGTGGCGGACGTCGTGGTGCCCGCGGCCGCGGCCGGTGGGGCGCCGAGCGCCCCGATGCCGGCGGAGGTGGCGCCCGCGCCCAGCAGTCCGACGAATCCTCGTCGTGAGAACCCGGCGCCGGGCCGGGACTTCGGGTTGGTCCTGGGCATGTCTTGTCCCTTTCGGTGGGTGGCGGGGCGGCAGCGGACGGCTGTCGCGGCAGCCGGCCCGGTCAGGGGCGGTCCGCGACGTCGGGTCGCCGTCGGCGTACGTACGCGGTGGTGCGGCGGGCGGAAACGTCCCGGTCGGGCGTGGGCGAGGACCCTGCCCGGTGGACGGCACGGCCTGCTGGCTCCGCACCCGACACGGCCGAGGCCCTCCGGCCCCACAGTGTGCCCCACCGGCCGCAGGACGAACAGATGTCCCAACCGGTGACCGGAACGGCCGGGCGGCGCCCGGGCTCGCGGCGCGGAGCAGTCGGCCAGTCGGCACCGCCTTCGCGACCGCGCGCCCCGTGCGGAGCACGGCGGCCGCACCACCTGGCCGGGCCGGTCCGG
>DASTDN010000149.1:0-6288 GCA_035710365.1 Streptomyces sp.
CGTGCTCGGCAGGGCTCGGGCGGAGACCGCCGCGACCGTGCCCGCGTCGCGCTTGAGGTCGCCGCCGCTCTGCGTGGCGGACACCGTCGTGGAGCCCGACTCGTCGTTGTTCTTGGCGAGCGTGTAGCCGAGGCCGCCGCCCAGGCCGCCCGCGACCAGTGCCGCGCCGAGGATCGCCGCGACCAGGCCGCCGCGACCGCGGCCGCCGGGCCTGGGTGCGGCGGGCTGCTGGTACGAGGCCCCCCAGCCGCCGGGTCCTCCCGGGCCACCACCGTGACCGCCGAGGCCCGGGCCGCCGCCGTGACCGCCCTGGCCCCCGTCACCGTACGGGCCGCCGCCGGGCGGCGGGGGCGGTGGCCAGGAGGCGTCGGGTGCCGAACCGTGCGGGCCCGCGTCATGGCCCCCCGCGTCATGGCCCCCCGCGGCGTGACCCTGCGCGTCCTGGCCGTGGGGGCCGGCCGGTTCCGGCGTGCCCGCCGAGGCGTACGCGGGGGCGGGGCCCCCGCTGTGCGCCCCCTGGCCCTCCGGCGCACCGGGCATGCTCCCGGGCATCGGCGGGACCGGCGTCGTGGGCGGACGGCCGACGGATGCCGCCTGCCGGGAGGCTGCGGAAGCGTCCACCGGCACGGGAGGCGCTGGCGGGGCCGGAGGTACCGCGGTGCCCTCGTTCTCGGTGCTCACAGCTTCTCTCCTCGATCCACGGCTGGTCTTGTCGGTCACACTGGGCCACGTCCGCTCACGCTGGTCGAGGGGTCCGGTGCGGTCGGCTGAGCCTGTCTGTCTGTGTGCCATCAGCTTTTCCCACGGGCCGTCAGAGCACCATAAGCGGTGGCTATGCGTCCACGGCCATTCTTTATATAGGTCATGTCAGACGAAAAGGACGCAAGCCCGGCAGCCTCGTTCCCACGCCTACCCGCCGGCGGTGGCACCATGACGCGGGTGACCCACGCACGACAGCATCACATCCAGGTCGTCGCCCACCGCGGGGCCTCGGAGGAGGCCCCCGAGCACACCCTGGCCGCCTACCGGAAGGCGATCGAGGACGGCGCGGACGCGCTGGAGTGCGACGTGCGGATGACGGCGGACGGCCACCTCGTCTGCGTCCACGACCGCCGCGTCAACCGCACCTCGAACGGCCGCGGCGCCGTCTCCGCGCTGGAACTGGACGACCTCGCCGCCCTCGACTTCGGCTCCTGGAAGAACCGCGACGCCTTCCGGGGCCATGACGAGGAACCCGACTGGGAGCACCGCCCCGAGGACCGCGAGGCGACCTCCGTGCTCACCCTGGAGCGGCTGCTCGAACTCGTCGCCGACGCCGGTCGCCGTGTGGAACTCGCCGTGGAGACCAAGCATCCCACCCGCTGGGCGGGCCAGGTCGAGGAGCGGCTGCTGCTCCTGCTGAAGCGGTTCGGTCTGGACGCGCCCGCGAGCCCGGCCGAGTCGCAGGTGCGCGTCATGAGCTTCTCGGCCAGATCGCTGCACCGCGTGCGTACCGCGGCGCCGGCCCTGCCGACGGTCTACCTCATGCAGTTCGTCTCGCCCAGGCTGCGCGACGGACGGCTGCCCCCGGGCGTCGCCGTCGCGGGTCCGTCGATCCGTATCGTGCGCAGCCACCCCACGTACGTGGAGCGCCTGAAGCGGGCGGGCCACCAGGTGCACGTGTGGACGGTGAACGAGCCGGAGGACGTGGACCTGTGCGCCCGGCTCGGCGTCGACGCCATCATCACCAACCGCCCGCGCGCGGTCCTGGACCGACTCGGCCGCTGAGCCGAGCCGACCCGCCTCACGAACTCCCCGCCCCCGAATCCCCCGGGCTCCATGCCCTCGGGCCGTCCGGACTCCCAGGCTTCCGGAATCCCCGCGGTCCGGACTCCCGGACTCCCGTGGTCCCCGCCGACTCCCGTGACTCGCCGTCCGGACTCCCGGCTTCCCCGACCCCGGACTGCGGGTTCCCGGGTTCCGTGCACGCGCGCGTGCACAAGCCTGCACACACACGCGCATGTGCACCGACCTGGCACGCGCGTATGCACCGACCCAAAACCGCAACGGCCGCCGACCGCACCGGCCGCCGACGGCACCAGTCGCCGACCGCACCAGTCGCCGACGGCACCGGTCGCCGCCGCGGCAACGACAAGAAGATCATCCTCGCCCTCGACACGCTGTCCGGGCCCCGCACCCGTCCACGAACCCCAACCGATCCGACACCCGCACGGACCCGCACACCCCCACCGGCCCGGCACCCCCACCGGTCCACACACCCCCACCCGCCCGGGCCCCCACCAACCCGCGAACCGCACCGATCCGGAAAGCCCGAGCGACGCTTTTCCGCCATCCGACTACCTGGCGTGCTCCGGCGCGTTCCCTCCGTGGCCGTTCGCCGCGAGCGCGTCACCGGAGGACGATCGACCGGTTTCCGGCGCAGGCCCAGAGGGCATCCACACCGTGGCGTGGGGCGAAGGAGGTCTCGGGGGTGGCGTTGGTGGTGGCACAGGAAGTGCCCACGTCGTCGTGCGTGGCCGTACCCCATGGCCCTGCGGGCGTGGGGGAAGCCAGACAGCGGATGCGCAAGCAACTGCGTGACGGCGGTGTGGCGGAGTCGGTCGTCGAGGACGCCGTGCTGGTGCTGTCGGAGCTCTTGAGCAACGCGTGCAAGCACGGCAGGCCGCTGGGCGGCGCACTGGCGGGTGACGGCGACGTCCGGGCCGCGTGGTGCGTGGACGCGGCGGGCCGGCTCATCGTGGAGGTCACGGACGGGGGCGGCCCGACCCGCCCGGCCCCGGCCACCCCCTCGGTCACCGCGCACGGCGGCCGCGGGCTGAACATCATCAGCGCGCTGGCCGACGACTGGGGCGTACGGGACGACGCCCGCGGCGAGGTGACGGTGTGGGTGGTCGTGCACGGCGACGTCCACGACCCCGACGCGGGGCACGGGCGCAACGACTTCGCGGCGAGCGTGGCCGCTCCCGCGGTGCCGGAGATACCCGGTCTGGACTTCGCGGACGCGTTCGACGACCTGGACTGACGGCCCGGCCCGGCCGGAACGCCCGTCGTCCACGGGGTCCCGTCGGCCAGGGTGTGAACGGCTAGGCTCCCGGCGTACGAGACGAGCCGTAACCGGGAGACACCCAAGATGGCCAAGAAGCGCCTCCAGACGAAGGCCAAGCGCCCGCAGCTCACCGACGGAGAGGTCCCGGTCGTCGGCGCCCGCGAGCCCTGCCCGTGCGGCAGCGGCCGCCGCTACAAGGCCTGTCACGGCCGGGCCGCCGCGCACGCGGCGACCGAGCTGGTGCACCGGCCGTTCGAGGGACTGCCCGGCGAGTGCGACTGGGTCGCGCTGCGCGAGCTGGTGCCCGCGGCCACGGCCGGACTGCCCCTGAAGGACGGCCTGCCCGAAGGCGTCCCGTCGGTCACGCTGGCCACGGTCCTGCCGATGGCGTGGCCCGCGCTGCGCCGCGACGACGGATCGGTTCTGCTCGGCCTGCAGAACGACACGGCGTCCGGTGACATCAGCCGCGACCTCGCCGACACACTGCTGCGCGCGCTGGAGGCGCGGCCGGGCACTCCGGTGCAGGGCCGCCGCGCCCCGGCCGACGGCCCACGGCTTCAGGACGTACTCGCTCCGCAGGGCGCGTTCGAGCCAGTCGTGCACGAGGGCTTCGAGTTCTGGGTGCCCGACCCGGAGAACGCGACGGCGGACGTGACCGCCTCCCTGGAGCGGGCCAACGCCGCCGCCATCCCGACCGTCCGCCTGCAGGGCGTGGACGCCGCGTACTGGTGCGAGACGCCGGAGAAGAACCACCTGCGCTGGGTCATGCCGCACGCGGAGGAGCGGCTCCTGGACGCGCTCGCGCGGCTGCACGCGGCGGGCACGTCGAGCCTCGGCGAGGGCACGCGCCTCGTGGGTTCCTTCCGCGCCCACGGGCTCACGGTCCCGGTGTGGGACTTGCCGACCGGCATGACGGCGCAGGACGTGGAGAAGCCGGCGGCCACGTTCGCCGAGCGTCTGGCCGCCGCGCTGGCCGTCGACGCGCCGCTCACCGCGGACGAGCGCCGCGCGCGCGGCGGACTCACCAACCGACAGGTCACACTGAGCTGACGGGCCGCCGCGCCGACAGGACGAACGGTGACTCCGGGCACGACGACTGGTGGAAATCCACTCGGCGATGACTGGAAAAGCCGAGATCGAATTTGCGAACTGCCGATCTCTTGTTACCGTTCCAGTAGCCCGGTTGCTGGTGCATCCCCCGTCGCCAGCAACCGGGTCTTTTCATGCCCGGTTTCCTCACGGACCGCGGTGCTCCCTCAACTCCCCGCCTCAGCAGGGGAGTTGCTGCCGGACCGCAGCAGCAGCGCCCCGCTCCCGCCGGGCTCGCCGGGTTCCCCGCGGCCCTCCCGCGCACCGCGCCCCTGGCCCGCGCCGGGTCCCGCGGCGGCGAATTCCGCGACCGCCGTGTGGTCCGACGACCCGGTACCGGTCGGCTGCCCGGGGGTCTCGCACATCGCGGGCGCGTCGTCGGCGCCGACGGCGCAGTGCATCCGTACGGAGCGGCCACGCGGCCCCATGAGGCTGAGTACGGCGGCCAGCGCGTCGCCGGTGGCGTTGCGGTAGTAGGTGCGCGCCCAGGTGACGCCGCGGCGGCTCAGGACGCAGGTCTGGGCCTCGACTCCGGCGGGCGAGGCCAGTTCGGGCCCGCAGCGCACGGTCGTGCCACCGAGGGGTCCGGGGCCGGCCGGCCGCGCCTGTGGTCCCGCGGCTTCGCGGGGCGCGGGGGCCGCCGGGGGCCGCGCCGACGGCAGAAGGACACCGCCCGTGACGGCGCAGGCGGCCGCGCACACGACGGCGGTCACCAGGGAGGTCAGCCGGGCACCGTGCGGGTCCGGGCCGCCGCGAGGTCCTCGCGGCGGCCCGGACGTCCCGTCGTGGCACCGGCGCGGCATGCAAGGGACGGTAACGCGCCGTGCCGCGCGGCCCGTCCGGCCGCGTACGACACCCCTACAGGTCGGGTGCGCTCACACCCGTACGGGTGAGGGCCTCGACCACGGCGTCCACCACGGCCTCCACGTCGGGCACCCACGGCGCGGCCGAGCCGGGCAGGGGGGCGCGCTCCCAGCGGACGGTGCCCTCGCCGGTCTCGGACGGGGGCAGCGTGATGTAGCCGCCCTCGCCGTGGAAGCGGAGGGAGCCGGGCACGAAGTCCTTCGCGTACAGCAGGTCGCCCAGTTGTTCCATGCCGTACGGCTTCACCAGGATCGACCAGCGGGCCGGGCCGGCCACGACGGGGCCGAGCCGGATGTCCGTCCGGTCCAGCGCCTCCAGCGCGCGGGCCGCGGGCCGGGCGGGCAGTGACACCGCGCACGGCGCCCGGCCGCCGGTGGCCAGGACGACCGGCGCGGTCGGCCGGTTGGTCCACCACCAGCGCACCATGCGCTCGTCGGTGGTGGCCGCGAGCAGTCCTGGCTCGAAGGGGTGCGCACCCGGCACCGTGCAGTCCGGGTCGGGGCAGCCGCAGCGGGAGCGGCCCCTGGGGTCCGCCGCCACGCCCGGGAGTACGGGCCACTGCCACTGGGTGGCGAAGGTCAGGGCCGCGTCGATCAGCTCAGGCCTCCCGTCGCCACGCCGGGACAGGAGCCTGCGTCGCCTTCCGAGGATCTCGCGCATGAGCGCTCGTTCCTTTCCGTTGCACGCCTGGCAACACCGAGGGTCCACATCACGTCATGTGTTGATCACTTCACTGTGCGTAACTGTCGGCGCATCACACCCTTGTCCTGGACAAGGGGATCCCCTATGGGTCGAGCGTCTGTGCGTCCGCGGCGGCCGCGTCCGTGCCGCATGGTCAAAGCACGGACGTGGCGTGGGGGTGGGCGAAGTCTGGCGTCATGCCGTCGCGCGTGGTTCTCTCCGCCTCCGCCACGGGAGGATGGGGCTCGGCCGTCTTGGCTATGACGCCCGGAGTGGTCACCGAGTTCCCCGGTGGCTGTCAACCACCCTTGACCTTCTCCGAGTACGTACCCATCACGACCGGTGTGACGCTCCGTGGAGCACGCCCAGTCGACCGCAACAGAGCGTTCCCCGCGGCAGTTTTAGGCCAACTTTGCCATTCCGCAATGCTTTCGGAAGGAGTGTGGCGAGGTCCGCCGAACACCGGGAATCCCCGCAGGACAATGCTGGACATCCCCGCACGAGTGCGTGTACATGTGGAGACACTGCCGACGGCGCAGAACGACATGGGGGTTTGCGATGCTTTTCAGCAGTACGCACCGGTCGGAAAGCCGGACATCATGAATGCC
>DASTDN010000150.1:0-8677 GCA_035710365.1 Streptomyces sp.
TCTCTACTCGCGCGGCCTGATGGCCCTCGTCTCGGGCCTGGCGCACTTCGTGCTGCTGGAGTTCCTCGACGTGCCGTACGCGCCCGTGCTCGCCGTGTGGGTGGGCCTGGTGTCGCAGTTCATCCCCACCATCGGCACCTATCTCGCGGGCGCCCTGCCCATGCTGATCGCCTTCACGGTCGACCCCTGGTACGCGCTGTGGGTGCTGATCTTCGTCGTGCTCTACCAGCAGTTCGAGAACTACATGCTCCAGCCCAAGCTGACCTCCAAGACCGTCGACATCCACCCGGCGGTCGCCTTCGGTTCGGTCATCGCCGGGACGGCCCTCCTCGGCGCGGTCGGTGCCCTGGTCGCCATCCCCGCCGTCGCCACGCTCCAGGCGTTCCTGGGCGCGTACGTCAAGCGGTACGACGTCACGGACGACCCGCGCGTCCACGGCCACCGGGGTGGCGCCGCGGAGCCCGGCGCGCTCACCCGCGCATGGCGGGCGTGGTGGCGCCGCCCGGACGGCCCGGCGTGGCCGGGCCGTCGGAAGCTGGCGGAGAGCCCGGCGGAAGGACCGGCGGGCGAGTAGGCGGGAGGGGCGCCCGGGGTCGGCGGGGACCGGCGCGGCGCTTCCGGCCGGGGTACGGGCCCGGCAGTTCCTGACGCCGGGCGCTGCCGGGTGCTCCGGGCCTCACCGGCCTCCGGTGGCGATGTCCGGGCGGGGCTCGGCGGGCCCTGTGGCGCCACACCGACACGCTTGACATGAAAATCGAACATCTATTCTCATGGAGTCTCCGGCGAGACTTTGAATGGGTGGTTCGCCCCGTTTTCCCTGGAGATCCACCCCGGTTATCCACAGGCCGGACGTGCGTCGGGGCGCGTTGTCAGTGGCAGGCGTTAGCGTCTTTGACGTGAAGCGATCGACTCAAGCAAATCGGGTGGAACCCATGGCAGGAACCGACCGCGAGAAGGCGCTCGACGCCGCGCTCGCACAGATTGAACGGCAATTCGGTAAGGGCGCGGTCATGCGCATGGGCGAGCGGTCGATGGAGCCCATCGAGGTCATCCCGACCGGGTCGACCGCCCTCGACGTGGCCCTCGGCGTCGGTGGCCTGCCGCGCGGCCGTGTGGTGGAGATCTACGGACCGGAGTCCTCCGGCAAGACGACCCTGACCCTGCACGCGGTGGCCAACGCGCAGAAGGCCGGCGGTCAGGTCGCGTTCGTGGACGCGGAGCACGCCCTCGACCCCGAGTACGCCAAGAAGCTCGGCGTCGACATCGACAACCTGATCCTGTCCCAGCCGGACAACGGCGAGCAGGCCCTGGAGATCGTCGACATGCTGGTCCGCTCCGGCGCGCTCGACCTCATCGTCATCGACTCCGTGGCCGCGCTCGTCCCGCGCGCGGAGATCGAGGGCGAGATGGGTGACAGCCACGTCGGTCTGCAGGCCCGCCTGATGAGCCAGGCGCTGCGGAAGATCACCAGCGCGCTCAACCAGTCCAAGACCACCGCCATCTTCATCAACCAGCTCCGCGAGAAGATCGGCGTGATGTTCGGCTCCCCGGAGACCACGACCGGTGGCCGCGCCCTGAAGTTCTACGCCTCCGTGCGCATCGACATCCGCCGCATCGAGACCCTGAAGGACGGCACGGAGGCGGTCGGCAACCGCACCCGCTGCAAGGTCGTCAAGAACAAGGTCGCGCCCCCCTTCAAGCAGGCCGAGTTCGACATCCTCTACGGCCAGGGCATCAGCCGCGAGGGCGGCCTGATCGACATGGGGGTGGAGCACGGCTTCGTCCGCAAGGCCGGTGCCTGGTACACGTACGAGGGCGACCAGCTCGGCCAGGGCAAGGAGAACGCGCGCAACTTCCTGAAGGACAACCCCGACCTCGCCAACGAGATCGAGAAGAAGATCAAGGAGAAGCTGGGCGTCGGCGTGCGTCCCGAGGAGCCGGCCGCCGAAGCGGGCGCGGACGCCGCGGGCAAGGCGTCCCCGGCCGATGCCGCCACGGCGGTGCCCGCCGCCCCCGCGGCGAAGGCCACCAAGTCCAAGGCCGCGGCAGCCAAGAGCTGACCCGTGACACGACGAACCGACTGGGCCGAGTACGAGGGCTCCGCCGGGACCGGCGGTGACGCGCACGGGGGACACGGCGGACACGGGCAGCGCGCCACCCACGGCACAGGCGGGGGACGCCAGGGCGCGGCGTCGTACGGGACGAGGGAGCCGTACGGCGACGGGCCGGGCAACGAGGAGCGGCCGGGCGGCATCGGCGCTTCCGGTGGGAGACGCCGGAGCAGGGCGCGCGGGGCCCGCGACGCGGACGGCCCACGGGGGAGCCGTCCGCGGGGGAGCGGGGAGCCGTCCGGTGAGGACGGAGGTGACTCTTCCTCGTCGAGGGCCGAGAAGGGGAATCCTCCGGGGGGCCCGGTGGAGCAGGCACGGGCGATCTGTCTGCGCCTGCTCACCGGGACCCCGCGCACGCGGAAGCAACTCGCGGATGCGCTGCGCAAGCGGGAGATCCCGGACGAGGCCGCGGAGGAGGTGCTGTCACGGTTCGAGGAGGTCGGACTGATCAACGACAGCGCGTTCGCCGACGCGTGGGTCGAGTCCCGGCACCACGGCCGGGGCCTCGCCCGTCGGGCGCTCGCACGGGAGCTGCGCACGAAGGGCGTCGACTCCACACTGATCGACGCGGCCGTCTCCCAGGTCGACTCCGAGCAGGAGGAGGCGACGGCGCGAGAACTCGTGGACCGCAAACTGCGCGCGACCCGCGGCCTCGACCGGGACAAGCGGCTGCGCCGCCTCGCGGGCATGCTCGCGCGCAAGGGCTACCCCGAGGGCACAGCTCTGAGAGTGGTCCGCCGGGCACTTGAGGAAGAGGGCGAGGACACGGAGTACCTGGAGGGGGAGAATTTCTGAGGAGGTCCGGCCTCCCGACGGCGGCCCGAGCAGGCGCCGGTCCGTCTTCCCTGTCGCCCACCTGGACATGGGTACTCCGTCGCTCACCCCATCGGACGGCAGGCGCCAGTCCCGGGCTCCTACTCCGTGGTCCGGGTACTCGTTGTCCGGGCAGGTGCGGGACTGCTTCCTCCTCCGACGACCGGCCCGTACCGACCGGCCCGTACCGACCGGCCCGCCCTGGCCGACTCGACCGGCCCGGCTGGAGCTTGGCGCGACCCGCGTGGGGCGACCCCACCCGGTGTCGCTCGGACAGGGCCGACCCGGCGCGACCCGGTCCGGGGCGGCGCGTGGCCGCTTCTGCGCTGGTGCCGGGCAGGTGCGGATACGGCCCACCAATCGCAGAAGGCTCACGGTGGCTGGTGGCTGGTGGCTGGTGGCCGGTGGCGGGGGAGATAGGGGGAGTTGTCTGCAAAGTAGTTCAGCGGCCCCACCAGAACGGTGAGAAGTGGCTCCGCCAAGCGTTCGAGTGCCGGGCCGGTGGGTGGTCCGCGCACAAGCGCAGCCAGCGAGAAGAGGCCGTCGGGGGCTCGGGTGAACGGTCGTCCGCCCGTTCGGTGGGTGGGGCCAGAACTTTCCGTTCCCCCGGGCCGCTGGACACCGTTTCAAGACAGGGAGTCGGAGGGGGAGGGGAGCCGGTGGCGGAGGCAGTGACGGTCACGGGCCCGGCGTCGGTGCCGGTGTCGTCACCGGGAGCCTCTCCGTGCGCCAGGCCTGGAAGCCGCCCGTCAGGTCGGTGGCGCGGTGGAGTCCCAGCCGGCGCAGGGAGTCCACGGCGAGGCTGGAGGCGTAGCCCTCGTTGCAGATGACGACGATCCGCAGGTCGTGGCTCGTCGCTTCGGGGGTGCGGTGACTGCCGTGGGGGTCCAGGCGCCACTCCAGTTCGTTGCGTTCGACGACGAGGGCGCCGGGAATCAGCCCGTCCCGCTCGCGCAGGGCCGCGTAGCGGATGTCCACCAGCAGGGCGTCCCCGGCGCGCGCGGCCTCGTAGGCATCCCGGGGGGCGATGCGTTCGTAGGTGTCCCGGACGTGTTCGAGCAACTCGTCGATGCCGACGGGAGGGGGGAGCTCGGCTGTTGGGACGTCCGGTGGCGTCGGCTGCTCTCCGGGTGCGTTTACGGCCGTCACTGCCAGTCCTTCGGTAGCTCCACCTGCTCCAGCCGCAGCACCTGGCCGGCGCGGCTGTAGCGCCGGATGCGGGGCAGGGGCGGGTGATAGACGTGGACGGAGATCGCGTGGTGGTCGGGGGACTCGTTGAGGACCTCGTGCACGTGGTGGCGGCCGAAGGCGCGGCCCTGCCCCGCCGTCAGCCGGCGTTCACGGTCGACGCCGTCGCTCAACTCCAGGGTCTTCCATCCGTCGGTGGGCAGCCGGGCGGCGAGCGAGTACTCGCGCAGTTCGCCGCTCGCGGTGAGGAAGGCGCCCGCCGAGTCGGCGTGGTCGTGCCAGCCGGTGCCCGTGCCGGGCGGCCAGCCGATCAGCCAGGCCTCGCTGCCGCCGGGGCCGTCCAGCCGGAGCCAGGTGCGGCCCTCCGGGTCGAGGGGGAGGGAGGCGATCAGTTCGGTGTCGGCGGCGATCCGCCGCACGAAGTCGAGCAGGTCGGCCTGTGTGGGAGCGCGGTCGGTGCGGGCGGTGTCGTCGGGCGCGGAGGCCGAGGCGGGGGCCGACGTGGACGTGGGGGAAGCAGACATGGGCCGTCCTGGTGCGTTCGCGGGGGCGCGCGCGTCCGCGGGGCAGAGGCCGAAAGGCGGCACTGCGCGCGAGGGAGAGAAGGCGAAGTCAGCAGGAAGGACGACACACGCAGCCCGCGTAGCGGACAAGGTCCATGTGGACCCTCCGCCACAGGTGCGTAGAGGTGTCGGTCACGGTCGGGAGTAGACCACGGCCGTCCATGACGGTCAACCGGCTGTCACCATGCGGACACATGGTGACGGCGACCCGCCCTTTCGTCCTCCACCCGGCTTTCCCGGGCCCCGCACTCCCCGGCGTCCCGGTCCGGCTTTCCCGCGCCCCACGCTCCTGGCTTCTCGACCGGTACTCTCCCAGGCTGCCCGCACCCCACTCGCCCTCAGCGCTCGCCTTCAGCCTTCAGCCTTCACCCTTCTGCGCCCTCGCCCTCCGCCCTCAGCCTTCACGCTCCTCCGCCTCGCCTCAGCCTCCACCTTTTCCGCCCTCGCCTCAGCCTTCACTTCTCCGCCCTCGCCCCCGCCCGGGCTCCTGGTTCAGTCAGCCGCGAGTGCCCCGGGGCCCGGCTCTGCCCATGCAGTTGCCTTACGGCAGCACAGTGGGAGACACCCCTGGCGGCCCGCCGCTCGGGGTCGACGTCATGCGGTGGTTGACGGTCGGGGTGACGCGCGCGTTCTGGCCTCTCATCGCCCGAGGTCAGCGACCGTCGACGGCTCTCACTGGCGAGCGCGGGGCGCGGTGGTGCCACGTCAGGCTTTGGCGTCGGCCATGCCGCTGGTGACTACGATCGCAGCCACGTCGCCGGCCTTGGTGCGGCCCAACCAGACGACACCGCCCGACTCGGCCGTGAACGTGACCAGATCGGCTTGTCGCGACTCGTCGCTGACCCGCTCGCATCCGCCCGGCAGCCGTTCGCTGTTGCGCGGTACCGGGCTGCCGTCCGCGTACGTGCGAAACGGTGCGGACAGGGTCGTCCACGCCCCTGCGTCGGCGAAACAGCCAACATTGGCGTCGGCGCCGAAACGGGGCTTCTCGCCTGGCTGAAGCCGGTCGATCTCGTCCTCGACGCCGAGGGCCATCTCCCAGCCGACCACGGGCTCGTCGCTGATACGCAGGCGGGTCGCGGCACACTGAACGCCGTCGAAGTGCTCGCCGAAGAACTCATATGGGCCCGCCGTCCAGGCGATCTCCACTCGGTGGACGCCCGGGGGAATGCCCACCGCCAGTTCCCGCGGGGGCGGTGTGGGCAGCCCCCGCTCGTATCTCCAGACGTCGTCGTCGTCCCACGGCGCATCGACGACAAGACGGCCGCTGGGTATGCGCACGGAGGCCACCTCCTCGATGCCCGTCACGACTATGGGCGTCGTCGGATCGTCGTACACCGTCCCCAGATGGGCGCCGGGCGTGAAAGCCGTCTCCAGGTACCAGGTGGCCTCAGGCCCTGCTGCCAGCCGAGCGTCCCCGACCCACTCCATGTCTCACTCCTCCCCGTCGCCCGGCCGGGCGATCAACCGAAACGTACGTCCGCCCGCTGACATCGCTACTTCGCCCTCTGGCACCGGCCGACCGGCCCGGCGGGAGGTCTTCTGCTTCGCGGACGGATAGTGGGCCCGGCGGCCGGGTGTACGGGCGCCGCGTTCGGCGTGGGTCCTCAGTACGGGCCAGCGGTCGGGCTTCTTGGTCGCGCGTGGGCGGTCTCGGCTGCGGCGGGCCGGGAGGAGACGGGCGTGTACGTCCCGTTGGGCCTCGGTGGAGGTGTGGATGAGCTTGGCCGTGGTCGCTCCGAGCTGGGACGGGAGACTGAGGCGGGTGATGCGGACGCACTTCAGACAGGAGACCCGGTCGGTGTCCACGGCTGGGCGGGCGAGCGCCGCTGCGTGGGCGGACTGGCGGATCGCGCCGTGGACCGGGAGGTAGGCCTGGAGTTCCTGCCGGATGCCTCGGCCCGTCCACCAACTCAGCGGTGAACACCCTCGTAAGCGCCCCGGTCCGCACCCGCTGACCCGCACCCCACCCAGTCAAACGCGGGGCAATGATCTCCGCAGATCAGCAGCACCTGCTTCGCCCGGCCCGCACCTGCTTTGCCCGGCCGCCCCCGACCTCGGGCCCACTCAACCGTGAGCTCGGCCCCCGGGCCCACACAACCGCGGGCTCGGCCCAGGAGCCCACCCCCGACCTCCGCCCCCGGCCCGAGAGTTCGGCCCCGGGGCCGCCCCCGGCCCCTCGCCCCGGCCAGTCCTCCGACAGCATGGCCCGAGGCCCGAGCCCCGAGCCCCGGCCCTCCACGCCCTGCCGCTTGCCGCCCCCCCGTCCTCAGTGAGACCCCGCCGAAGCGCCTGCCCCGGTTCCGGCTCCCGTGTCCGTCCCGGGCTGCGGCGGCACCCCCGACCCGGCCGTCCCCGTCCCCGCGGCATCTGCTCCGGCCGCCCCCGCCCCCGCCCCGGCCTCATCCGTGGCATGGCCGCCCATCGTGGCCGCGGCCGCCGCGTACAGGTCGGAGGGGCGTACTCCGCTCAGGGCGGTGACGAGGTGGCCGTCGGGGCGGACCAGCAGGACCGTGTGGGCGCCTGCGCCGGGGTAGCTCTCGGCGACGAGGAGTTCCGCGGTGTGCGGCAGCGCGGCCACCGCCGACGCCAGCCGGGGCATGATGCCGGCCGTCGCCCAGTGCTTGCGCTCCCACACGCCCGTGCCCGGCGCGACGAGGACCACGAGCAGCGCGCCGCGCCCGAGCCGGTCCCGCAGCCGTACGAACGACCCGTCCTCCGCCGTCACCACCACGTCGGTGACCTGCGCGCCGGGCGGCGTGCCGACGGGCACCTCCCCGTCGAGACGCGGGGCGGCCAGCGGCGAGTGGGCGTAGGTGCCGGGGGCGCCGAGCGGGCCGCGGCCGAGGTGGCCGTCGGTGAGCAGCGCGTCGTGGCCGCGGCCCGCGCCGGGCACGAAGGAGCGCAGGCCCCCCGAGCCGCCGCGCAGTATCGGCAGCGACTGGTCGGCGGCGCGCAGCCGGGCGGCGACGGACCCGCGCCGTTCCTCCTGGTAGCTGTCGAGGAGGGCCTCGTGCGGGCCGTGGTGCCAGGCCACGGCCAGTTTCCAGGCGAGGTTGTCGGCGTCCCTGAAGCCCTCGTCGAGGCCGTGCGTGCCGAGCGCGCCGAGCAGGTGCGCGGCGTCCCCGGCGAGGAACACGCGGCCGACCCGCCAGCGCCGGGCCAGCCGGTGGTGGACGGTGTGCACACCGGTGTCGAGCAGTTCGTACGGAGGGGTGGTGCCGCCGGTCCAGCCGGCGAGGGTCTCCCGGACGCGGGCCACGAGCATCTCGGGCGTGACGAGGTCCTTGCCGGGCGGGAGCAGCCAGTCCAGCCGCCAGGCCCCGCCGGGCAGCGGGCGGGCGGTGATCTCGGCGGCGGACGGGCCGTGCGTGCGCCACGGCGGCAGCCGGTGCAGCAGGGCCCGTCCGGGCCAGGGCAGTTCGGTGCGCAGGGCGGCGACGGCGTGCCGCTCCACCGCCGTACGGCCGGGGAAGCGGATGTCCTGGAGCTTGCGGACGGTCGAGCGGGGGCCGTCGCAGCCGACGACGTAGCTGCCGCGCCACCAGGTGCCGTGGGGACCGCGGGTGTGGACCGTGACGCCGGACGCCTCCTGCTCGACGCCGTCGACCCGGCTGTCCACGGCGATCCTCGCCCGTGGCTCGCGGCCGAGGGCGGCGCGCAGGGCGCCGGTCAGCACGTGCTGCGCGATGTGCAGGGGAGCGGGCTCGTCCTCGTCGAACGTGACCTCGCGGATCACCTGCCTGCGCCGCATGGACCGCCATCCGGCCCAATGCGTGCCGGACCGCGCGAGCGGCACGCCGACGAGTCGTTCCAGCAGGGCGGCGGTGTCCTCGTGCAGGACGAGGGTCCGCGCGGGACGTGGCTCGTCCTCGCCCGGGCCCTCGTCGAGGACGACGCAGGGCACGTCCTGGCGCGCCAGCGCAAGGGCGAGCGTGAGCCCGACGG
Organism: Streptomyces sp.; assembly: GCA_035710365.1. Taxonomy (GTDB): domain Bacteria; phylum Actinomycetota; class Actinomycetes; order Streptomycetales; family Streptomycetaceae; genus Streptomyces. The sequence continues at coordinate 8,624 of DASTDN010000150.1, forward strand.
GCCCCGCTCCGACCACGATCACCGGATCCACGGCGCGGCGCCCCCTGCCCGGAG
>DASTDN010000151.1:0-10793 GCA_035710365.1 Streptomyces sp.
AGGCGGACGCCCGCGCGCTCGCCGAACGGCTCGACGGCACCGCCCTCCCCCTCGACATCACCGCCCCCGACGCCGGCGAGCGCATCGCCGCCGCACTGCCCGGCGGCCTCGACGTCCTCGTCCACAACGCGGGCATCACCCGCGACCGACGGCTCGTCAACATGCCCGCCGAGCGCTGGAACGCCGTCCTCGACGTGAACCTGGCGAGCGTGCTGCGCACCACGGACGCGCTGCTCGCCTCGGGCACCCTGCGCTCCGGCGGCCGGATCGTCGCCACGGCGTCCATCGCGGGCCTCGCGGGCAACTCCGGCCAGACGAACTACGGCGCCGGCAAGGCGGGCATCGCCGGCCTCGTGCGCTCCCTCGCGCCGCGCGCCCTCGCCGAACACGGCGTGACGGTCAACGCGGTGGCACCCGGCTTCATCGAGACGAGGATGACGGCCGCCGTACCCCTGTTCATCCGCGAGGCGGGCCGCCGGATGAACTCCCTCGCCCAGGGCGGCCTGCCCGTCGACGTCGCCGAGACCACCGCCTGGCTCGCCCACCCGGCCTCCGGCACGGTCAACGGCCAGGTCGTACGGGTCTGCGGCCAGAGCCTGCTGGGGGCGTGATGGACAGCCCCGCCGCGCGCACGGTCCTGTCCGGCGCCCCCGCCCTGCCGCCGCTGCTCGCGCGCGGCGCCGTCCTCTCCCCGTTCAAGCGCCCCCGGCCCGACGCGGACTTCCCCCGCACCCGGCTGGTCCTGCCCGCCCTGCGCGCGGACCCCCGACGGCTCGCGTCCTACGCGCGCGTCTGCGGCTTCACCGGGGACGACGACGCGCTGCCGCTGACGTACCCGCACGTCCTGGGCTTCCCGCTCGCCATGCGCCTGATGAGCGGGCGCGCGTTCCCGCTGCCGCTGCTCGGCCTGGTGCACACCTCGGTCACCGTCACCCGCCGCGCCCGCCTACCGGCGCAGGACGCCTACGAACTCACCGTCGGGATCGAGGGCCTGGCACCGCACCGGCGCGGCACGCAGGCGACCGTCCTGACCGAGGTTCGCGCGTCGGGCGAGGTGGTGTGGGAGTCCCGCAGCACGTACCTCGCCCGGCACGGCACACCCGCGCCGGCACCCGGAGCCGCCGGGGAGGACCCGCGCCCCCTGCCCCCGGCCGACGCATGGCACCTCGCCCCCGGCCTCGGGCGCCGCTACGGTGCCGCCTCCGGCGACCGCAACCTGATCCACCTGCACCCGCTCACGGCCCGGCTGTTCGGCTTCCCCCGCCCGATCGCGCACGGCATGTGGACGGCGGCACGGTGCCTCGCCGAGCACGGGACACCCGACGCGGTCACGGCACGGGCCGACTTCCGGGCACCCGTGCCGCTGCCGGGAACGGTCGCGTACGGCGCGGCCGACGGCCGTTTCACCCTGACCGGCCGCGACGGCGACGGCCGGACGCGCCTGCACGTGACGGGCACGGTCTCCCCGCTCCGCGGGGCATGAAAGAGGGTCACCCGGCGGGCGGCGGCCACGGCCGCCCGTCCATCAGATTCCCGAGCCCGGCCCAGGCGAAGTTCATCATGGTGGTCGCCGCCTGCACCGCCGTGACGCCCGGCGTGGCGTTGGCCCAGTCGGCGAGGGCCTCGGCCGCGCCGACGAGCGCCTCCGCGAGCCCCGCGACCTCTCCCCCGGGCAGATCCGGGCCGCGGTGCGCCTCCCGCGCGGCGTCCGCGATGAGCTGCGTCACGAACGCGACGATCTCCGCGCGCATCGCGGCGACCTCGGCGGCGAACGGATCGCCGTGCGTACGGGCCTGAAGGTGCAGCACCACCCAGCCCTCGGGGTGCCGCGCGGTGTGCGTGAAGAACGCCCGCAGTCCGTCCCACAGTTGCCGGTCGGCCGACGTCCCGGGCCGCACCCCGGCCCGCACCGCCTCGGTGAGTGCCCCCGCCTCACGGCGGATGCAGGCCGTGAACAGGTCTTCCTTGGAATTCAGGTACAGGTACACCAACGGCTTGGACACGCCCGCGAGTTCGGCGATCTCGTCCATCGACGCGGCCATGTACCCCCGGCGGCCGAAGATGCGTACGGCGGCGTCCAGCATCTGCTGTTCACGGACCGCGCGCGGCATCCGCTTGGTCTTCACGGCACCCATGCGCATTAGCGTACGGTCCACCGACCGCCGGCCGGCCCGGCGCGGACACTCCTGTCAGGCAGTGGCCACACCGGGCGGACCCCCGCGTCACGCGGCCGCGGCCACGGCCCCCGGTTCGTCCACGGGCGACCCGGTGACGCCCGCGTAGGCGTCCCGGTCGAGGATGCCCTCGCGGGCGGCGACGATGACGGGGACGAGCGCCTGACCTGCGACGTTCGTGGCCGTCCTCATCATGTCCAGGATCGGGTCGATCGCGAGGAGCAGGCCGACGCCCTCCATGGGCAGACCGAGGGTGGAGAGGGTCAGGGTGAGCATGACCGTCGCGCCGGTGAGGCCTGCCGTGGCGGCGGAGCCGATCACCGAGACGAACGCGATCAGCAGGTAGTCGCCGACGCCGAGCTGGATGTCGAAGATCTGGGCGACGAAGATCGCGGCGATGGACGGGTAGATCGCGGCGCAGCCGTCCATCTTCGTCGTCGCGCCGAACGGCACGGCGAAGGACGTGTACTCCTTCGGCACGCCGAGGCGCTCGGTGACCTTCTGGGTGAGCGGCATCGTGCCGACGGACGAGCGGGAGACGAAGGCGAGCTGGATGGCGGGCCAGGCTCCCTTGAAGAACTGCAGCGGGCTCGCCTTGGCGACGGTGGCGAGGAGCGCCGGGTAGACGCCGAAGAGGACGAGCGCGCAGCCGACGTAGATGTCGGCCGTGAAGGTGGCGTACTTGCCGATCAGGTCCCAGCCGTAGGTGGCGATGGCGTTGCCGATGAGGCCGACCGTGCCGAGCGGGGCGAGGCGGATGACCCACCACAGGGCCTTCTGGAGGAGTTCGAGGACGGACTCGCTCAGGGTGAGGACGGGCTGGGCCTTCTCGCCGAGCTGGAGGGCGGCGATGCCGGCGACGGCGGCCATGAAGACGATCTGGAGGACGTTCAGTTCGGTGAACGGCGTGATGACGTCCGTCGGGACGATGCCGGTGAGGAAGTCGAGCCAGGAGCCGGTGTGGTCGGGCTTCGCGCCGTCCTTGGGCGTGAGGCCGGTGCCGGCGCCGGGGTTGGTGACGAGGCCGATGACGAGGCCGATGGCGACCGCGATCAGCGAGGTGACCAGGAACCAGAGGAGGGTGCGCGAGGCCAGCCGGGCGGCGTTGTTGACCTTCCGCAGGTTGGTGATGGAGACGAGGATCGCGAAGAAGACGAGCGGGGCGACGGCGAGCTTCAGCAGGCCGACGAAGATGCTGCCGATCCTGTCGAGGGTCGTGACCAGCCAGGACAGGTCCTGGCCGCGGGCGAGCCAGCCGAGCAGGACGCCGAGCACGAGACCGGCGAGTATCTGGGCCCAGAACGGCACCCTGGGCACCTTGGGCAGCGGGAAGGACTTCGTGTTCGTGGACACGGACATGCTCCGTCGGGGATGCGGCGCGGCGCGCGAAGGCGCGGAGCGCAGGGGACTGAGGAGAGGGGGGAAGACGGGTTCGGGGTGCTCGGGGGGAGGTGCGTCAGGGACGACAGGTCGCGGACGCGCACCGGCAGAGGTCCACGTGCAGGCGCGCCACGAGCGGGACGCTCGGGGAGGCGTGGGGCGCGGCTGCGGTCTTCATGACGGCGACTTTAACACCGGAGCTTTGAGAGACCCATAGCCTGGCTTTGAGAGGTGTGACTCAGTGGGCACGGGCACAATGCAAAGCGCCCCGGTTTTCCCGGGGATGTCCGGGAAACGGGGGCGCTGCCATGAATGCCGCTGCGGGTGTTACTGGGCCCCGCTCCGCGCGCGGGCCGCGTCGTCGGCGTCGTCCTCCTGGCTGCGGCTGGCTTCCAGGCCGGCCTTCGCCCGCTCCATGCGGGTGACGATCCGCACGGAGGCCCGGTCGCGCTCCTTGCGCAGGACGACGAAGCTGATCGGCGCGGAGACCAGCAGGGCGAGCAGGACGATCCACATGCCGTTGGACTCGCCGAGGCCGCGCGGGAAGACGCCGGACTGGACGAGGCCCCAGACGACCACGAGGCAGCCCACGAAGATCCCGAGGCGCATCAGCGTGTAGCGGAGCATCTCAATCCACTCTCTCGTTCCGAATGCTCTCCCGGGGGCTTGCGTCACCCCGGGCGCACCGTCCAGTGAAGCACGCCCGCGCACGGATCTTGTACGAGGGTGCGGCCCGGGCGGGCGGGCGGCGCGGGTGCCGCGGGGCGGCGCGGTTCAGGTCAGCGGCAGCAGCAGGGTGACGTCGTCGCGGTCGTCGCCGGGCGCGACCCGGACCGCGCCGGGTACGCGGCCGACCTCCTTGTAGCCGCAGGAGGCGTAGAAGCGTTCCAGGCCGATGCCGCCGCGGCAGGTCAGGCGTACGGCGTCGATGCCGTCGAAGGCGCGGGCCTCCCGTTCGGCGGCCGCCATCAGGTCCCGGCCGTGGCCCCTGCCCTGGTGGCGCGGGTGCACCATCACCGTGTACAGCCACACCCAGTGGGTCATCAGGCGGTGGGTGTTGAAGGCGAGGAAGGCGGTGGCGGCGACCCTGCCGTCCGTGTCGTGCCCGACGAGCAGGCGTGCGCGGCCCTCGGCCATCGCCACGAAGTGCCTGACCAGCTCCGGGCGTACCGTCTCGTGCGTCACCGGGGGCACGAAGCCGACGGCGCCGCCGGCGTTGGTGACGTCCGTCCACAGGTCGAGGATGCCGTCGCGGAGGGCGGCGTCGACGGCGGGGTCGAGAGTGAAGGTAAGGGTCACGTACTCATAGTAGCCATTACCTCAGGCGGGCCCATGTGCCGCCCGCGCCGGACACGGTCCGCGTGGCGTCCCGGAGCGGGGGGCGGCCGCGGCAGCCGCCCGGCGGAGGGCCGGGCGGCCGCCGCGCCGGGGCACGAGGGGCTCCGCGGTGCGGGCGTCCCCGGGTGCGTCGGCGGTCATGCGTTCCGGATGCCCGGCCTCGCGGGACCTGCCCGCGTGATCCGTCTCAGACCCGCATCGGCTGCGGCGACTCCCGGCGCGCCGGGTCCGGGCCGTCGTACTCCCGGATGATCTCGTAGCGCGTGTTCCGCTCGACCGGGCGGAAGCCCGCGTCGCGGATCAGGTCGAGGAGGTCCTCGCGGGTCAGCTTGCCGGGCGTGCCGTAGTTGTCCGCGTCGTGGGTGATCTTGTACTCGACGACCGAGCCGTCCATGTCGTCGGCGCCGTGCTGGAGCGCGAGCTGGGCGGTCCCCACGCCGTGCATCACCCAGAACACCTTGACGTGCGGGACGTTGTCGAACAGCAGGCGGGAGACGGCGAAGGTCTTGAGGACCTCCGCGCCCGTCGCCATCCGGGTGCGGGCCTGGAGGCGGTTCCTGACCTTGCCGTCCTTCATGTCCACGAAGTCGTGCTGGTAGCGCAGCGGGATGAAGACCTGGAAGCCGCCGGTCTCGTCCTGGAGTTCACGCAGCCGCAGCACGTGGTCCACGCGGTGGCGGGGCTCCTCGATGTGGCCGTACAGCATGGTGCACGGGGTTTTCAGGCCCTTCTCGTGCGCCAGGCGGTGGATGCGGGACCAGTCCTCCCAGTGGGTGCGGTGGTCCACGATGTGCTGGCGGACCTCCCAGTCGAAGATCTCCGCGCCGCCGCCGGTCAGGGACTCCAGGCCCGCGTCGATCAGTTCGTCGAGGATCTCGGAGGCGGACAGTCCGCTGATCGTCTCGAAGTGGTGGATCTCCGTGGCCGTGAAGGCCTTCAGGGACACCTGCGGCAGCGCGGCCTTCAGCTCCCGCAGCGAGCGTGGGTAGTACCGCCACGGCAGGTTCGGGTGCAGGCCGTTGACGATGTGCAGCTCGGTGAGGTTCTCGCCCTCCATCTGCCTGGCGAGCGCGACCGCCTCCTCGATGCGCATCGTGTACGCGTCCTTCTCCCCCGGCTTGCGCTGGAAGGAGCAGTAGGCGCAGGAGGCGGTGCACACGTTCGTCATGTTGAGGTGCCGGTTGACGTTGAAGTGGACGACGTCGCCGTTCTTGCGCGTGCGCACCTCGTGGGCGAGGCCGCCGAGCCAGGCCAGGTCGTCCGACGCGTACAGCGCGATGCCGTCCTCGCGGGTCAGCCGTTCACCGGAGCGGACCTTCTCCTCCAGCTCGCGCCTCAGCCCCACGTCCATGCCGACACCTCTCCTCGATCCACGACTGCGACCACCGTACGCCCCGGCCCTCAGACCTCTTCGGGCAGCTCACCGACGCGGTTCTCCCACTTCGTGGAGAGCACGACCGTGGTGCGGGTCCGGGAGACGCCCTTGGTGCCGCTGAGTCTGCGGATGATCCGCTCCAGGCCGTCCACGTCCGTGGCGCGCACCTTGAGCATGAACGAGTCGTCGCCCGCGATGAACCAGCAGTCCTCGATCTCCAGGAGGTCCTTCAGCCGGCCGGCCACCTCCTCGTGGTCGGCGGCGTCGGAGAGCGAGATGCCGATCAGGGCGACGACGCCGAGGCCCAGCGAGGCGGAGTCCACGGTGGCGCGGTAGCCGGTGATGACACCGGCCGCCTCCAGCCGGTTGATGCGGTCGGTGACGCTGGGTCCCGACAGTCCGACGAGGCGCCCCAGCTCCGCGTAGGAGGCCCGGCCGTTCTCCCTGAGGGCCTGGATGAGCTGCCTGTCCACCGCGTCCATGCGATCGAAGCCTTCCCTGAAAAGTCTGTGGGTGTGGGGGTGGTCTGTGTCAGTGGTCGTCTGTGCGGGAGTCACCGGCCGCGCCGCCGAGTTCGCCCTTCCAGCGGCGGTACAGCGTGTGGGCGACACCCGCCGAGTCCAGGACGCGTCCGGCGACGAAGTCCACCAGGTCCTGCAGGTGCGTCGCGCCCGCGTAGAAGGCCGGGGAGGCGGGCACCACGCTGGCGCCCGCGTCGTCCAGCGTCACCAGGTGCCGCAGTGTCTGGCCGCCCAGCGGGGTCTCCCGCACCGCGACCACCAGCTTGCGCCGCTCCTTGAGGGTGACGCTCGCCGCGCGCTGCAGCAGGTCCTTCGACAGGCCGAGCGCGACACCCGCCACGCAGTCCGTGGAGGCGGGCACGATCAGCATGCCCTTGGCGGGGTACGAGCCCGACGACGGCCCCGCCGCGAGGTCGCCCGCCGTCCAGTGCCGCACCCCCGCGAGGTCCGCCTCGAAGACGCCCGGCTTGCCGTCGGCGCCCCGCGACAGCCATTCCCGCAGGTCGCTCCGCCAGTGGGCGTCGCGGAAGGGAATGCCCGTCTCGTCGAGGAGGGTGAGCCGCGAGGCCCGGCTGACGACGAGGTCCACGCTCTCCCCGGCGTCGAGAAGCGCCCGCAGCACGGCAGCCGCATACGGGGTTCCGGAGGCCCCAGACACCCCCACGATCCAAGGTGTGCGCTGCGTCTGTCCTGGCTTCATGATGCTGAGCCTATCTGGCGGCTCACATGATTCAGACCGTCAGCCCTCGCACCAGCAGATCGAACAGGGCGCACACGAAGAGACTGATCCCGATGAAGCCGTTCGTCTGGAAGAACGCCCGGTTCACCCGGGAGAGGTCGTGCGGGCGGACGATCGTGTGCTCGTAGGCGAAGGCGCCCGCGACGATCAGCAGGCCCAGCCAGAAGAACGGGCCGGCGTCCGTGGCGAGCGCGTACCAGGCGAACAGGGCCATGGTGACGGTGTGGCAGCCGCGGGCGCCCCACACCGCGGCGGGGACGCCGAAGCGGGCCGGGACCGAACGGACCCCGATGGCGCGGTCCGTCTCGACGTCCTGGCAGGCGTAGATCAGGTCGAAGCCGCCGATCCAGACGCCGACGGCGACGCCGAGTATCACCGCGTCCCAGGACCAGGCTCCGGTGACGGCGAGCCAGCCGCCGACCGGGCCCATCGCCTGCGCGAACCCGAGGACGGCCTGGGGGAAGTCCGTGAACCGCTTGCCGTAGGGATAGACCACCATCGGCACCACGGCGACCGGGGCGAGCGCCAGGCACAGCGGGTTCAGCAGGGCCGCCGAGCCGAGGAACACGACGAGCGCGACGAGCGCGCCCGTCCAGGCGTGCCGCACGGTCATCGCGCCGGTGACCAGCTCGCGCCGGGCGGTGCGCGGGTTCCGCGCGTCGATCTCGCGGTCGATGATCCGGTTCACGGCCATCGCGAAGGTGCGCAGACCGACCATGCAGACCGTCACCAGGACCAGTTCGCGCCAGTGGACGGCGCCGTCCTCCCGGTGCATCGCGGTGAGGGAGGCGATGTAGGCGAAGGGCAGCGCGAAGACGGAGTGCTCGATCATGACGAGGCGCAGGAACGCCTTGGTGCGCCCCGGCCGCGGGATCGACGCGGAAGCCGACGTCACAGGCCGTACTCCTTCCAGCGGCGGTCGACCTTGGCCGCCGTGTCGGGGTCGGAGAGCACCATGTCGGGCCAGCCGCCGTCGCGGGTGTAGCCCTCCTCGGGCCACTTCCTCGTCGCGTCGATGCCCGCCTTGCCTCCCCAGAACTGCTGGTAGGAGGCGTGGTCGAGGTGGTCGACGGGGCCTTCGACGATGCTGAGATCGCGGGCGTAGTCGGTGTTGCCCAGCGCCCGCCAGGCGACTTCGTGCAGGTCGTGCACGTCGCAGTCGGAGTCCACGACCACGATCAGCTTCGTCAGGGACATCATGTGGGCGCCCCAGATCGCGTGCATGACCTTCTGGGCGTGCTTCGGGTACTTCTTGTCGATGGAGACGATCGCGCAGTTGTGGAAGCCGCCCGCCTCGGGCAGGTGGTAGTCCACGATGTCCGGGACGATGATCTTCAGCAGGGGCAGGAAGAAGCGTTCGGTGGCCCGGCCCAGCGGCCCGTCCTCGGTCGGCGGCCGGCCGACCACGATCGACTGCAGCAGCGGCTTCCTGCGCATCGTGACGCAGTCGATGGTCAGCGCGGGGAACGGCTCCTGCGGCGTGTAGAAGCCGGTGTGGTCGCCGAAGGGCCCCTCGGGCAGCATCCTCCCCGGCTCCAGCCAGCCCTCGACGACGACCTCGGCCTGCGCGGGCACCTGGAGCGGAACGGTCCTGCAGTCGACCATCTCGATGCGCCTGCCGGCGAGGAACCCGGCGAACAGGTACTCGTCGATGTCGCCGGGCAGCGGCGCGGTGGAGGCGTACGTGACGGCGGGCGGGCAGCCGAAGGCAATGGCGACCGGCAGGCGCTCGCCGCGGCGGGCGGCGACCTGGTAGTGGTTGCGGCTGTCCTTGTGGATCTGCCAGTGCATGCCGATGGTGCGCCGGTCGTGCCGCTGGAGCCGGTACAGGCCGAGGTTGCGGATGCCGGACTCGGGGTCCCTGGTGTGGGTCAGGCCCAGGTTGAAGAAGGACCCGCCGTCCTTCGGCCAGGTGAACAGCGCGGGCAGCACGTCGAGGTCGACGTCGTCGCCGGTGAGCACGACCTCCTGCACGGGCGCCGCGCCCTGCTTCACCTTCCGCGGCGGTACGTGCGTCATCGCGCCTAGCTTGCCGAACGCCTCGCGCACCCCGACGAACCCCTGCGGCAGCTCCGGCTTGAGCAGCCCGCCGATCCTGTCGGTGATCTCGCCGTACGACTTCAGGCCGAGCGCCTTGAGCAGGCGGCGGTCCGTCCCGTACACGTTCATCGCGAGCGGCATGCTCGATCCACGGACGTTCTCGAAGAGGAGGGCGGGGCCGCCGGCCTTCTGCACCCGGTCGACGATCTCGCCGACCTCCAGACAGGGGTCGACCTCGGCCTTGATGCGCTTGAGGTCGCCCTCGCGCTCCAGCGCCCTGAGCAGGGAGCGAAGATCGTCGTAAGCCATGGGGCCCAGTATCCCCGAGGGGCTAGGCTGGCCGGATACCTGGGGCCCGGTGGCGGCCCCGCCGTCCGTCCGGCTGGAGAGGCCCCATGCTGCGCGTGCTGATGTTCCTCGTGCCGCTGGCGCTGAGCGTGTACGCGTTCATCGACTGCATCGGCACGCCGGACGAGGACGTCCGCCACATGCCCAAGCCGCTGTGGGCGATCCTCGTGCTGGTCTTCCCGCTGGTCGGCTCGGTGTCGTGGCTCATCGCCGGCAAGCGGCGCGGCCCGGCGGCCGGGGGGTGGGGCGGGGCGCGCGGCGGCGGCCGTCCCCGCCGGCAGTGGGTCGCCCCGGACGACAACCCCGACTTCCTGAAGTCCCTGGACGACGACGGCGGGCGGGACGACGAGCGGGACGAGCGTCCGGGGGACGGCGGGCGGGACGAGGACCGCTGAGGGTCAGACCCTGCTCCACTGCTGGTCGGTACCGCCGTCGCAGGCCTGTGTGTAGACGTTCCCCGAGAACTTGGCCGCGGCCAGGCACTCGCCGCTCTCCGCGCTGCGGAGGGTGCCGTCGGAGACCTGCCGCCACTCCTGCCCGCCCCGCGAACCGCAGGTGGTGGCACTCGCCACGCCGCCGTCGGTGAGGCAGTTCGTGGTCCCCGCGCGGACGATGCGGAAGGCTCCGCCGGACGTGCCGCGGGTGGTCCAGGAGGTGTCCTCGCCGGAGCAGTCGCCGCTGTACGCGTTCGCGTAGGGCGCGTTGCCGCCGGGGGCCGTGATGCAGCCGCCCGTGGACGCGTTGCGGAACTTCGCACCGCCGCCGGACGCGGGCGGTTCCTTCTCCGCCGTGCCGCCGGACCCGGCTGCGGCGCCGCCGGACGAACCGCCCGTGTGCGCCGCGCCGTCGTCGTCCGCCGCCGCGCCGGCGTCGCGCCC
>DASTDN010000152.1:0-6539 GCA_035710365.1 Streptomyces sp.
CACCCAAACAGCGCTTTCTTTTAGTTAGCGCCACCCATAGAGTCAGTGCACAACCACCCCCAAGGCGCACAAGGAGTGCGGAAGACATGAGCATCGTCGTCACGGGAGCCACCGGGAAACTCGGCCGTCTGGTCGTGACCCACCTGCTGGAGGACGTCCCGGCGGAGCAGATCACGGCCGTCGTGCGGGACCCGGAGAAGGCCGCCGACCTCGCCGCACGGGGAGTGCGCCTCGCCGTCGCCGACTACAACGTGCCCGAGACCTTCGACGGCCTGTTCGCGCCGGGCGACAAGGTGCTGCTCATCTCCGGCAACGAACTCGCCAGGGACCGGGTCGGCCAGCACCGGGTGGTCCTCGACGCCGCGAAATCCGCGGGCGTCGCCCTGTTCGCGTACACCAGCTCCCCCGGCACCCTCACCGCCGCCCTCGCCGACGACCACCGGGGCACGGAGGAGGCGATCCGCGCCTCGGGCGTGCCGTACGTGCTGCTGCGCAACGGCTGGTACCACGAGAACTACACCGAGCAGCTCGCCCCCGTGCTGGAACACGGCGTCGTGCTGGCCGCCGCGGGCGCGGGCCGCGTGTCCTCCGCGGCGCGCGCCGACTACGCGGCCGCCGCCGTCGCCGTACTGACCGGCGAGGGGCACGAGAACCGGACATACGAACTGGGCGGCGACGAGGCGTGGAGCTTCGCCGAGTACGCCGCGGAGCTGAGCCGGCAGACCGGCCGGAAGATCGCCTACCGGCCCGTCTCGCCGGAGGAGCTGACCGCGGTCCTCGTCGGCGCCGGGATGCCGGAGGCGTTCGCGGCGATCGTCGCGGGCGTGGACGTGTCCATCGAGAAGGGCGAACTGGTCGTCGGCTCCGGCGACCTGGCCCGCCTGACGGGACACCCGGCCACGCCGCTCGCGGACGCCGTCGCACAGGCCCTGCGGCACTGACCGGCGCCCCCGTCCCCGCCCACGCCCCCGCCCGCCCTCACCCTTCGTGATCTCGCGGCCTACGGAACGTGGCACTGCGGTTTCAGTCCCGTACTGGATCGCTGAACTCCTGTTCGGCGACTGTATGCGCGACTACGCTGTGCCGCAGTCACGGACTGTAACGGGCTGGCGGAGGCAGGCGGATGGGGGAGCCGACATTCGGCGTACTGGGCCCGCTCCAGGTGAGGGCGCGGGACGATGCGGGCGGGGCGCTGCCGCTGGGCGGCCCCAAGCCACGGGCGGTGCTCGCCACGCTGCTGCTGCAGCCCGGCGCGTTCGTCTCCCTGGACGTGCTCACGGAGGTCCTGTGGCCCGGCGGCGCGCCGCGCTCGGCAGTCGCCAACGTCCGTACGTACGTACGCGCGTTACGGAGGGCCCTGACCGCCGCGGGCATCCCCACCGACGGGCTGCGGACCCTGCCGTCCGGCTACGCCCTGGACGTGGAGCCCGGCGACCACGACATGCTCCTCTTCGAACGGCACCTGGACGGCGCGCGGGCCGCCCGCGACCGGGGCGACGACGACACCGCCCTGCGCGGCTACGACGCGGCCCTCGCGCTGTGGCGCGGCGGCGTCCTCCAGGACCTGCCGTCCAGCGTGGTGTGGGACCCGGTGCTCACCCGGATCGAGGAACTGCGCTCCCTCACCGTGGACGAGTGCCTCCAGGTGCGGCTGCGGCTGGGCGACTACCCGCCGCTCGTCGCCGACCTGCGCGCCCGGCTGGCCGAGGACCCGCTGCGCGAGGACCTGTGGCAGATGCTGGTGCGCGCCCTGTACGGCGCGGGCCGCGTCACCGAGGCACGGACCGCGTACGCGGAGGCCGAGCGGGTCCTCGCCGCCGAACTCGGCGTGGCGCCCGGCGCGCCGCTGCGCGCCACCGGCGAAGAGGTCAACGGGCACGTCGCCCGGCGGCGCACCGCCCCGGCCGTGCCGGTGTGCCAGCTCCCCATGGATGTACCGGACTTCACGGGCCGTGACACGGAGGTCGCCGCCCTGGAGGAGGCGCTGTCGGGTGCCGGGCGGCGGCCCGTCGTCGCCGTCGTGTCGGGCCCGCCGGGGTCGGGGAAGTCCACGCTGGTCGTGCACGTCGCCCACCGGGTGCGGCACATGTTCCCCGACGGGCAGCTCTTCGTGGAGCTCGGCGGCATGAGCGACCGGCCGCGCGAGGCGGCCGACGTGCTCGCCGAGATGCTGCGCGGGCTCGGCGTCATCGACAACGCCATGCCCGCCGAACCGGGCGAGCGGGCCGCGCTGCTGCGGTCCCGGCTCGCCCAGCGGCGCGTCCTGATCGTCCTGGACGACGCGGCGGGCGGCGGTCAGGTACGGCCGCTGCTGCCCGGCACCGGAGGCTCCGCCGTCCTGGTCAGTTCCCGGCGGCGGATGCCGTCGCTGCCCGCGCAGCAGTGCCCGCTCGGCGTGATGCGGCGCGAGGAGGCCCGCGCGCTGCTCGGCCGGATCGCCGGCGAGGACCGGATCGGCGTCGCCGGCCCGGACACCGACCGGGTGCTCACCGGCTGCGGCTCCCTGCCGCTCGCCGTACGGATCGCCGGGGCCCGGCTCGCCAACCGGCCCAACTGGACCGTGGGCGCGCTGGCCGACTTCCTCCACGACGAGCGGGGCCGCCTCGACCAGTTGCAGACCGGCGAACTGGAGGTGCGGGCGAGCGCCGAGCTGAGCTACCGGCACCTGCCCGGTCACGCGGCCACCGCCTTCCGGGCCTTCGGGCGGCTGCCGGACGAGGCCGTGCCGGGCTGGCTCGTGACGATCGCGATGGGCGGCCCGGCGAACCCCGGTCCGGCCGGCCGCCCGGACCGGCCCCGCCACCCGGACGGCCCGCACCACCCGGACTCCTCGGACCGGATGCTGGAGACCCTGGTCGACGAGCACCTGGTCGAGGTGACCGGCACCGACCCGCTCGGCCTCCAGCGCTACCGCATGCACGACCTGCTGCGCATCTACGCCCGTGAACTCGCCGAGGCCGACGCGCCCGAGGTGTGGCGCGAGCGGAACCTGGCGGCCGTGGACGCGCTGATCGCGCTGGCCCGGTGCGCCAACGCCGCGATGCCGACACGTTTCCTCGGAGTGCTCGGCGAGGCGCTGCCGCTGCCCGGACCGGCCGCCGCCCTCACCCGGGCCGTGCGGGCCAGACCCATCGAGTGGTTCGAGAGCGAACGCCGGGTGCTCGTCTCGGCCGTGGAGTCCTCGCTGCGCCTCGGCGACCACGGGCGCGCCGCCGACCTCGCCGTCGAACTGGCCGGCTTCTTCGACATGCGCGGCTACTACGGCGACTGGCTGCGCACCCACCGCCTCGTCCTCGACGCGGTGCCCTCCCCCGCCGACGCGCGCTCGGCCGCCCTGCTGCGCAACCTCGGCCAGCTCCACCTCTACCAGGACCGGTACGCCGACGCGCTCGCCGCGTTCACCAGGTCGCGGGAGATGTTCGCCGCGCTGGGCCACCGCTCGGGCGAGGCCGTCGCGGGGCTCGGCACCGGCTCCGTGCACCGGGTGACCGGGGACCTGGACGCCGCCCTGACGTCGTTCACCCGGGCCCTGGCCGCCGCGCGGGCCGCCGGTGACCGGCACTGCGAGGCCGTCGCCGACAACGCGATCGCCTCGGTGTGGCTGGAGCGGGGCGTCCCCGAGGCCGCGACGCCCTGGCTCACGCACGCGCTCGCCCTCTCCCGCGACGTCGGCGACCGGCACCGCGAGGCGCAGGTGCGCCGCCGGATCGCCGTCCTGCACGAGCTGCGGGGCGAGCCGCTGGTGGCGCGGGCCGAACTGGAGCGGGCCCTCGGCATCTTCGACGAGCTGACCGACACGCACTGCGCGGCGTACGTGCAGCAGAGCATCGGGGAGCTGTGCCTGCGGCAGGGCGACGCGGGCCAGGCGTCGGCGCTGCTGGTGGGCGCGCTGGCGGTGCAGCAGCAGCTAGGGGACCGGCGGGCGGAGGCGCGGGTGGCGTGCCTGCTGGGGGAACTGCACCACGCGACGGGCCGGAAGCAGACCGCCCGCCGCTACTTCCACCGCTCGCTGTCGGCCTGGCGCCGTCTCGACGTGCGCGACCAGGCGGATCTGGTGGACGCGAAGCTGAAGTCCATGCGCTGAGTCCGTGGCGCGGCCTCGCCCGGCCGCCCCGCCCGAACCAAAAAAGGGCGGGGGGCGGGGGGCGGCGCGCACGCCTGCACCCACCGCCCCCCGCCCCTCCCGCGGGGGCCTGGAGCCTCAACGCCTTGAGGCTCCGGCCTCGGAGATCAGCAGTTGTTGCTGGTCTGGTACCGCGTGGTGAAGTCGGGGTAGGTGAGGCCCTGGACCTCGGCGACGACGACGCTGCCGTTGTGGATCTGCTCGTAGTGCAGGTGCGGCGAGAGCTCGTAGAGCGCGGAGGTCGCGCCGACGGTGCCGATGCGCTGGCCGCGCGAGACGCTGGCGCCGACGCCCACGTCGCGGGTCTTCAGGTGGGCGTACCGGGTGCGCCAGCCGTCACCGTGTCCGATGACGATGGTGTTGCCGTAGCCGGTGCTCGTGGCGTAGTACGACTCCAGGACCGTGCCGCCCGCGCTGGCGAGGACCCGGCGGCCGAGGTCGTCCGGGGTGCCGTTGGCGTCGTAGTGGTTCCAGTCGATGGAGTGGCCGGGGCTGTGGCCCGACCAGTTGGCGCCGCGCCAGGTCTGGTTGCAGACGAACGGCATGCGGAACGCGGGGCGGGCGGTCACCTGGTCGGTCCCGGTGGTGACCGGCTGCGAAGCTGCGGTGGCGGCGGGGGCCATGGCGACCAGCGCGCCCAGGCCGAAGATCGTCGCGAGCAGCCGACGGCCGTGCCTCATACGTCTCTGCATGGTTCCTCCGTGGATCGCTTGGGTGACGTGGCGATCTAAGGCGGCCCGCATACAAAGCGGATACAAGACGGGTGGAGGCACGTGCTGTCATGACCGTATGCCGATACGGACATGACACGCGGGGCCCGGCGGCGTTACCGTCGTCCGTGTCGTACGCGTGTATGACACATGTGGATCGCGCACGCGCGGGCGCGTACGCGATGACCAGGCACGAAAGGGAGGTGCCCGTGACCGGGAAGTCGAAGGGCGAGCGGCACATTGGACTGCTGAACGGCTTCGCGGCCTACGGGATGTGGGGGCTCGTGCCCCTGTTCTGGCCCCTGCTGAAGCCGGCCGGGGCGGCGGAGATCCTCGCGCACCGCATGGTGTGGTCCCTGGTCTTTGTGGCCGCCGCGCTGCTGGTGCTGCGCCGCTGGTCCTGGGCGGGAGAACTGCTGCGGCAGCCGCGCCGCCTCGGCCTGATCACGGTCGCGGCGGCCGTGATCACCTGCAACTGGGGCCTGTACATCTGGTCGGTGAACACCGGCCACGTGGTGGAGGCGTCCCTCGGCTACTTCATCAACCCCCTGGTCACGATCGCGATGGGCGTCCTGCTGCTGAAGGAGCGCCTGCGCCCGGCCCAGTGGGCCGCCGTCGGCATCGCCGTCGCGGCCGTCGCCGTCCTCACCGTGGGCTACGGCCGCCCGCCGTGGATCTCCCTCGCGCTGGCCTTCTCCTTCGCGACGTACGGCCTGGTCAAGAAGAAGGTCAACCTCGGCGGCGTCGAGTCCCTCACCGCGGAGACGGCCGTGCAGTTCCTCCCCGCGCTGGTCTACCTGCTGTGGCTGGCCGGCCACGACGACCTGACCTTCGGCTCCGAGGGCCCGGCCAACGCGGCCCTGCTCGCCGCGACGGGCATCGTGACGGCCCTCCCCCTGGTCTGCTTCGGCGCGGCGGCGATCCGCGTCCCGCTCTCCACCCTGGGCCTCCTCCAGTACCTGGCCCCGGTCTTCCAGTTCCTCCTGGGCATCCTGTACTTCCACGAGGCGATGCCGCCGGAGCGGTGGGCGGGCTTCGGGCTGGTGTGGCTGGCGCTGATCCTCCTGACGTACGACGCGTTGCGCATGGCCCGCAGGGGGGCGCGGGAGCGGGCGGAGCTGCGGTTGCAGCAGGCGGTGGCGAACGCTCCGCGGGTGACGGCGAAGGCGGACGCGGTGGAGGCCTGAGGCGGGCGGGGGCGAGGGGCGGGCCCGGGAACCGGTCCGGACCCGCCCGGTCGTCTTCAGCGGCAGGAGTGCCGCGGACTCACAACAGGCGCCCGGCCACCCCCACGACCGCGTCCAGGGCGTCCGCCATCAGCGGCACGAAGGCCGCCAGTTCCTCGGCCGTGGCGGGCTCCTCGGATCCGAGTACGGCGCGCACGACGGCGTTCAGCGCCTGGGCGCTCAGCACGTCGTTCCTGTCCGCCAGGGCTTCCAGCATTCCGCCCGGGGCCGCGCTGACGTAGAGGCTCTTGCCGCAGGCGTCCCGGCCCGCGTACCGCACGTGCTCGTTCACGCCGACACCTCCGCCGCGCAGTCCCGGCTGATCGCCGCCAGGACAGCCATCCGCCGCCGCTCCAGCCTCGTCCGCCGCTCCAGTTCCCGTTCCCACGCGATCACGTACGGCCGCACGACGGCGGCCTCGTGCCCGTCCAGCGGGTCCGGCTGCCGCGGCTCCACAGGACGCCGCACGGGCCGGGGGCC
>DASTDN010000153.1:0-9113 GCA_035710365.1 Streptomyces sp.
TCGCGGTCAGCTTCTCGAGGCAGGCGTCCACCAGGTCGAGCGACACCTTCACCTGTTCGAGCAGTACGGAGAAGCGGGCGAAGCAGTCGCCATCGGGCCGGGTGACGACCCGCAGCACGTCCTGCAGCTCGCCGTACGCCAGGTACGGCTCGTCGCGGCGCAGGTCGGCGTCCACCCCGGACGCGCGGGCGATCGGCCCGCTGACCCCGTAGGAGTGCACCGCCCGCGGCGGCAGCACGCCGACGCCGCGCGTGCGGCCGCGGAAGATCTCGTTGCCGAGGACCAGGTCGTCGAAGCGGCCCATGCGGGAACGCACGGCGGCGACGGCCGCACGCGCGCGTGCGGCCCATCCGGCGGGCAGGTCCTCCTTGAGGCCGCCGACCCGGTTGAACATGTAGTGCATGCGCCCGCCGGAGACCTCCTCCATCACGTTCTGGAGGGTCTCGCGTTCCTGGAAGGCGTAGAACACCGGCGTGATCCCGCCGAGTTCCAGCGGGTACGAGCCGAGGAACATCAGGTGGTTGAGCACGCGGTTCAGCTCGGCGAGCAGGGTGCGGGTCCACACCGCGCGCTCCGGGACCTCCATGCCGAGCATGCGCTCCACCGCGAGGACGACACCCAGCTCGTTGGAGAACGCCGAGAGCCAGTCGTGGCGGTTGGCCAGCATGATGATCTGCCGGTAGTCGCGCGCCTCGAACAGCTTCTCCGCACCGCGGTGCATGTAGCCGATCACCGGCTCGGCGCTCGTGATCCGCTCGCCGTCCAGGACCAGCCTGAGGCGCAGCACGCCGTGCGTGGACGGGTGCTGGGGCCCGATGTTCAGCACCATGTCGGTGCTCTCCGCGGCGCCGCCGATTCCGACCATGGTCTCCGTCGTAGGAGTCATGCGCCCAGTCTCCCCTACGTACGCTGGCCCCATGGAGACGGGGAGCACGGACGGCACCGCACCCGCGCGGCTCGCGGACGCCGCGGGCGGGGCCGGCGGGGAGGACGCCGGGCCCGAGTGGACCGGACTGCCGCGCGGCCTGCTGCGGATGCGGCGGATGCTGCTGGTGGTGTGGCTGGGCCTGCTGGCGCTCGCCGCCGGACTGCTGCCGGGCCTGCTGGCCGGGCCGGGCTGGGCGGCCTTCGCGCTGCTGCCCCTGGCGGCCGCGGTGTGGGGCTGGGCGCTGCTGGGCCGCAACTGGCGCTCCTGGCGGTACGCCGAGCGCGCCGACGACCTGCTGATCAGCCGGGGCGTGCTGTGGCGCCGGGAGACGGTCGTGCCGTACGGGCGCATGCAGCTCGTGGAGGTGACGTCCGGCCCGGTCGGGCGGCACTTCGGGCTGGCCGGCGTGCAGTTGCACACGGCCGCCGCCGCGACCGACGCGACCCTCCCCGGCCTGGACCCCGCCGAGGCGGAACGCCTGCGCGACCGGCTCACGGAGCTGGGCGAGGCCCGATCGGCGGGCCTGTGACCACGCCGGAGAAGCCCACCCCGCAGGACCGCCCGCCGCAGGACCGCTCCCCGGAGGGCCACACCCCGGAGGACGCCTCCGCGCTCCCCCCGCGGAGCGCCGGGGAGGACGGCGGGGTCCCCGAGCGGCGCCTGCACCCCGTCACGCCGCTGCGGCGCGCCTGGGCGCCCGTCGCGGTCGTCGTCGGCTGGGCCCTCCACGACCCCGACCAGACGCACCGCCAGCTCACCCGCCTGACCACCGGGACGCTCCTCCTCGGCCTCGCCGTGCTCCTCCCCGCCGCCGCGCTGTACGGCTTGCTGACCTGGTGGTTCACGCACTTCGCCGTGACCGGCACCGAACTGCGCATCCGCACCGGCCTGCTGTTCAGGCGCACCGCGCACATCCGGCTGGAACGCCTCCAGGCCGTCGACGTCACCCAGCCGCTGCTCGCCCGGATCGCGGGCGTCGCGAAACTCCGGCTCGACGTCGTCGGTACGAACAAGAAGGACGAACTGGCCTTCCTCGGGGCCGGCGAGGCCCGCGCGCTGCGCGCCGAACTCCTCGCCCGCGCCGCCGGTTTCACCCCCGAGGACGCGGGCACGGTCGGCGAGGCGCCCTCCCGGGAGCTGCTGCGCGTCCCGCCCGGCGCGCTCGCCGTCTCCCTGCTGCTGACCGGCGCGACCTGGGCCGCACCGGCCGGCGCGCTCGTCGTACCGGCGGTGCTGTGGCTGCTCACGCACAGCCCCTGGACGGTCGTCGCGACCGCCCTGCCCCTGCTCGGCGCGGCGGGCGCGAGCAGTGTGGGCCGCTACGTCCGCGAGTACGACTGGACGGTGGGCGAGTCGCCCGACGGGCTGCGCCTCGACCACGGCCTGCTGGACCGCGCCCACGAGACGGTGCCGCCGGGCCGGGTGCAGACGGTACGGATCGTGCAGCCGCTGCTGTGGCGCGGGCCCGACTGGGTGCGGGTCGAGCTGGACGTGGCCGGGTCGTCCAACTCGGTCCTGGTGCCGGTGGCCCCGCGCGCGGCCGCCGCCGTGATCGTCGCGGGCGTGCTGCCCGGGGTGAGTGTGCCGCCGCGCGAGGCGCTGTCCCGGCCGCCGCGCCGGGCCGGCCGGTGCGTGCCGGTGTGGTGGCGCGGCGAGGGACTCGCGGTCTCCGGTGCGGTGTTCGCGGCTGGTTCCGGCCTGCTGCGCCGCAGCCTCTCACTGGTGCCGCACGCGAAGGTGCAGAGCGTACGGCTCACCCAGGGGCCCTGGAAGCGGCTGTGCCGGGTCGCCGACGTGCACGTGGATACCGGGGCCGGCAAGACGGTGACGGCCCGCCTGCGCGACGCCGGGGAGGCCGCCGCCCTCCTGCACGCCCAGGCCGAACGCTCCCGCACGGGACGCCGGGACGCCCGCCCGGACCGCTGGATGGCATGAGCCCGGACGCGGCGCGGGGACCGGGCGACGCGGGCGCCGACGCCCCGCGGCGCCGGGGGGTGCGCGCCGCCACGGCGGTCAGGACGCCGCGCCGCGCAGTGCCTGGAGGTCGATCTGCTCGGTCTCGTCATGGGCCGTCAAGTCGATGACCTGCGGGTTCTCACGCGACTCCGCATCGGCCGGCTTGAAGGCGGCCTCGCTCTCGGCCTTGTGGAGCGCGAGGGCCTCCTGACCGACGACGTCGGCGAGGTCCTCGTTCTGTACGGCGTCGAGGGCGTCGTTCCGTTCCGGCGCCGGGTTCTTCGTGCCGAAGAAGTCGAACCCGCCCCCGGCGGACGGGCGCCGCGTCGGTGCCTGGGGCGCGACGGCCACCGCGGTCGGCACGGTGAAGTGCCCGGACGGCCCGGCGCTCCGCCCGCCCTGCGCCTGCGGGGCGCCGGACGGCGTGGACGGGGCGGAGTGGGCGGACCGGGCGGCCCCGCGCTCGTGCGCGTCGGCCTCCTCGGTCCCGACCCGCGCCTCGTCCTGTCGCGCGGCGGCCCCGCCGCTGCCGGGGCGGCCGGTGCAGCCGCCTCCGGTTGCGCCCGCCTTCGCGTCCGCCCCGGGCCCACGGCCCCTGGGCGCACCGCCCCCGCCCTTCGGCGACCCGTCGCCGTCGCCGTCCCCGTCCCGGTCCGGCGCGGCGTGGCCCCGGGGCCCGTCCGAGTCGAACCTGGCCAGCGCGGCCCGCGCCCGCAGGAACAGCTTCGAGCCCTCCGGCGAGAACACCGCGGGTACGGCCGGGGCCTCCTCGTCCGGCCCGACCGGACCGGCCGGCTCCGCCGCCTCGGCCGGGGGTGCCGCCTGGGCCGGGGGTGCCGCCTGGGCCGGAACGGACGCCGGGGGCAGCGCGCGGGCCGGCGCGGACGCCTCGATCTCCAGCAGGCGGCGGCCCTCCAGGGCGCTCGCCCGCTCCGTCTCCGCCGTGGCGTACCGCCGCAGCAGCGCCGCGTGCTCGTTGCGCAGCCCGGCCAGTTCCGCCCGCTTGGCGCGCAGCTTCCGCTCCAGCTTGCCGCGCAGTTCCCGGGACTCCTCCAGATCGGTCTCCAGCTCGGCGACGCGTTCCTCGTGCTGCCAGGCGTCGCTCGCCCGCGCGCGTGTGAGGTCCGCGACCCGCTTGCCCGCCTGGATGTCCCAGCGGCGCATGACGACGGCACCGGTGACCGCGGTCAGGGCAGCGGCGGCGGCCAGGCCGCGCAGTACCAGGGTTTCCGAGAACGCCCAGGGTCCCAGCGCGCAGACGACGGAGACGCCTGCGATCGCCGACGGGGGAAGCAGCCTGTGCAGGGGCGGGGAATGGCGGTGACGTCCACGTGGCATGGCCAGAAACTTACCGCGCGTGGGCGATTCCTGGCGCCCGGGGCCGTAAAAACAAAGCCACCCGGAAAGGACCGGCGGGCACGCGAATTCGCTCAAGATCGTTTCGCTTCCACCGGTCTCCCGGGTTCCACCGGCGGGCCGGTCCACGTCGGCACCGCCGGAAACCCGCCGGAGGGACGCGGTGAAGCAGGCCACCGGCGCGTAGGGGCGGCGCGGCCGGAAAACACCGGTCCCTCCGCACCGTCGGACCGTCCCGCCACGGGCGGCCCGCCTCCGTCCGGCGCCCCTCGCGCGCCGATTGCACGGGCCCGGCCGCTCCCGGCCGCCGCCCTTCCACCCGCACGTCCCGAGGAACGTTTTACCGAAGCGAGTGAACCTCCCCCACCGGGACGCCGTCCTACAGGACGCAACGGCACCACAGAGATCTCGGCACGGCATCCGCCCGTCGCGGACGGCCGGTACCAGCGCAACCGCCGGCGCCACCGGCACCCCCGACAGGCCCGGGCGGAAGCCCACCCCCCACCTCGGGGCTCCCGTCCGGGCCGCACCACCCGCCCCCGCCCGATGCCCCGGGGCCCGCCCTCGGGCCTAGGCTGAACCCATGAGCAAGCGAAGCAGCCCCGGCGGACACGGGAGTGTGGCGGGCCTCCCGGACTGGGACCGCTGCGCGGTCATGGGAGTCGTGAACGTCACCCCCGACTCCTTCTCCGACGGCGGCCGCTGGTTCGACACGACCGCCGCCGTCAAGCACGGTCTCGCCCTCGTCGAGGAGGGCGCGGACCTCGTCGACGTCGGCGGCGAGTCCACCCGCCCCGGCGCCACCCGCGTGGACGAGGCCGAGGAGCTCAAGCGCGTCGTCCCCGTGGTCCGCGGCCTCGCCGCCGAGGGCGTCGTCGTCTCGGTCGACACGATGCGCGCCTCCGTCGCCGAGCAGGCCCTCGCGTCCGGTGCCGCGCTCGTCAACGACGTCAGCGGCGGCCTCGCCGACCCCGCCATGATCCCCGCCGTCGCCGCCGCGGGCGCTCCCTTCGTCGTCATGCACTGGCGCGGCTTCCTGTCGGGCGACACCGTGCGCGGCGCCTACGGCGACGTCGTCACCGAGGTCGTGGACGAACTGCACGCGCGCGTGGAGGCCGTGCTCGCCGGCGGCATCGCCCCCGACCGCGTCGTCGTCGACCCCGGCCTCGGCTTCTCCAAGGACGCCGAGCACGACCTCGCGCTCCTCGCCCGCCTCGACCGTCTGCTCGGCCTCGGCCGCCCGCTGCTGGTCGCCGCCTCCCGCAAACGGTTCCTCGGCCGTGTCCTCGCCGGGCCGGACGGCGCCCCGCCGCCCGCCCGGGAGCGCGACGCCGCGACCGCCGCCGTCTCCGCGCTCGCGGCCCACGCCGGCGCCTGGGCCGTACGCGTCCACGAGGTCCGCGCCACCGCCGACGCCGTACGGGTCGCCCGTGCCGTGGCGGGGGCCCGCACCGCCCGCCCGGACGCCGAGGCCGGCCGGTGACCGCCCCGCACACGGACGTCGAGGAGGTCGAGGCCGCCAACACGGCCTTCTACGAGGCCCTGGAGCGCGGCGACTTCGAGACGCTCACCTCGCTCTGGCTCACCCCGTCCGACCTGGGTGTGGACGAGACGTACCACGACCCCGCCGACACCGGCGTGATCTCCTGCGTGCACCCGGGCTGGCCCGTCCTCACCGGCCGCGGCGAGGTCCTCCGGTCGTACGCGCTGATCATGGCGAACACCGAGTACATCCAGTTCTTCCTCACCGACGTCCACGTGTCCGTCACCGGCGACACCGCCCTGGTGACCTGCACGGAGAACATCCTCAGCGGCGGCCCCGCCCCCGAGGGCAGCGACGAGCCCGGCCCGCTCCTCGGCCAGCTCGTCGTCGCCACGAACGTGTTCCGCCGCACCTCGGACGGCTGG
Source organism: Streptomyces sp. (assembly GCA_035710365.1). Classification (GTDB taxonomy): domain Bacteria; phylum Actinomycetota; class Actinomycetes; order Streptomycetales; family Streptomycetaceae; genus Streptomyces. Next base: position 6,149 of record DASTDN010000153.1, read on the forward strand.
CGGCTCTGGTCCCACCACGCCTCCCCCGTCCTGGCCGAAACCGACGAGGAGGAGGGCGACGAGACCCCCACCTGACCGGCCGCCCCGCCCCCGCGGACCCGCCCTGTCGGTGCCCGCGGGTAGATTCGACCAGGACCCGCGCACCACCGCGCCGCCCGGCAGGGCGGCGGGGACGGCGCGGGCCGTCCGGACGACATCAAGGCACCGACGACTGCAGGAGTGATTCGCGTGGATCGTGTCGCGCTGCGCGGCCTGAGGGCCCGCGGGCACCACGGCGTGTTCCCCGAGGAGCGCGAGAAGGGCCAGACCTTCGTGGTGGACCTCGTCCTCGGCCTGGACACCCGCCCGGCCGCCGCCGGCGACGACCTGACGAAGACCGCGCACTACGGGATCGTCGCCGAGGAGGTCGTGGCCGTCGTCGAGGGCGAACCCGTCAACCTCATCGAGACGCTCGCCGAGCGCATCGCCCGCACGTGCCTGAGACACGAGGAGATCCAGGAGGTCGAGGTCTGCGTCCACAAGCCGCAGGCGCCGATCACGGTCCCCTTCGACGACGTCACCGTCACCATCACCCGGAGCCGCGCATGACCAGGCCGAACGACCCGGGCCACACCGACCCGACCGTGCAGCCCGTCCCCGCGTCCGTCGTCGAACAGGTCGACGCCGCCGACACCACCCTGCACAACCCCCGCCGCGCCGTGATCTCCCTCGGCTCCAACCTCGGCAACCGCCTGGAGACCCTCCAGGGTGCCGTCGACGCCCTGGAGGACACCCCCGGCATCCGCGTCAAGGGCGTCTCGCCCGTCTACGAGACGGAGCCCTGGGGCGTCGAACCGGGCAGCCAGCCGGCGTACTTCAACGCGGTCGTCCTCCTGCGGACCACCCTCCCGCCGTCCTCCCTCCTGGAGCGCGCCGAGGCCGTCGAGGAGGCCTTCCACCGCGTGCGGGACGAGCGCTGGGGCCCCCGCACCCTCGACGTCGACATCGTCGCCTACGCCGACGAGATCTCCGACGACCCGCGGCTCACCCTCCCCCACCCGCGCGCCCACGAACGCGCCTTCGTCCTCGCCCCCTGGCACGACCTGGACCCCGGCGCCGAACTGCCCGGCCGCGGCACCGTCGCCGCGCTCCTGGCCGCCGTCTCCCGCGAAGGCGTCGCACCCCGCGCCGACCTGGAACTCAGGCTGCCCGAGTAGCCGTTAAGGTCAGGACGACCGCCGGACCGGCGGTTCGAGGACCCACACGGCCACGGGACCGCGGGTCCCCGGCTCACGGGTCCCGGGCCCACGCCCGGCGGGAGCCGACGGATCAGACGGATCAGACGGGCCGACGGGCCGGACAGGTCAACGGAAAGGGACACCGTGAGAGAGCTGCGCATCAGGGTGCTGGCCGGCGTCTTCGTCGTGGCCGGCGTCCTGTCCTGGGCGGGCGCCCGCCTGTGGAACTCGATCGGAACCCTCCCGAGCGTCCCGCTGGCCGCCCCCGTGGTCCTGGGCCTGATCGCCGTTGTCCTGCTGGCCACGGCGGTCTCCCTGCGCGCCCGTCTCAGGGCCCAGCGCGAGCGCCGCCCCGGCGCCAAGGGCGTCGACCCCCTGATGGCGGCCCGCGCGGTCGTCTTCGGCCAGTCCAGCGCCCTCGTCGCCGCCCTCGTCGCCGGGATGTACGGCGGCACGGGGATCTTCCTCCTGGAGTACCTGGAGATCCCCGCCCGCCGCGACCAGGCCGTCTACGCCGGGTTCTCCGTCCTCGCGGCCCTCGCCGTCATAGCGGCGGCCGTCTTCCTGGAGCGCGTCTGCAAGCTCCCGGAGGACGACGACGACACACCGGGCACGGCACCGGCGGCCTGAACCCCCCGGGGGATCAGCGCGCCAGTATCAGGCTCATCGCCTCGGCCCGGGTCGTGGCGTCCCGCAGTTGCCCGCGCACGGCGGACGTCGTGGTCTTGGCCCCGGGCTTGCGGATCCCGCGCACCGACATGCACATGTGCTCGGCCTCCACGACGACGATCGCACCCCGCGCGTCGAGGATCGACATCAGCGAGTCCGCGATCTGCGTGGTGAGTCGTTCCTGCACCTGCGGACGGCGGGCGAACACCTCCACCAGCCGCGCCAGCTTCGACAGACCGGTGATCTTGCCGCTGTCCGCCGGGATGTACCCCACGTGCGCCACACCGTGGAACGGCAGCAGGTGGTGCTCGCACAGCGACACGATCTCGATGTCCTTCACCAGGACCATCTCGTCGTGCCCCAGGTCGAAGGTCGTCGTCAGGACGTCCTGGGGCTCCTGCCACAGCCCCGCGAGCAGTTCGCGGTAAGCCCGTGCCACCCGCGCCGGCGTCTCCCTCAGGCCCTCGCGGTCCGGGTCCTCGCCGACTGCGAGCAGCAGTTCGCGTACGGCGTTCGCGGCCCGTTTCTCGTCGAACTCACCGATGGAGCCCTCGCCGGCCAGCGTCACGGGGTCGGTCATCTCGTGCCTCGTTCCTCTGTGTTTACCTGCGGACATGCCAAAATGCCGCGCCCCCCAGGCTAGAACCTGGGGGGCGCGGCGTTCATTCCGGGCCGGAGGTCAGCTCTCCGGGCGCTCCTCCGGGGTGTGCTCGACGGTGCCCGGAGCGGACTCCGGCGCCGTGCTCTTCACGGTGGAGATCGCCGCCGTCGCGCCGTTGGCACCGTTCGTCAGAGCGAGCTCCTTCGGGGAGAGCACCGGCGGGCGGGTGGACGGCGTACGCCGCGAGGAGCCGGTCCACGCGGGCCGCGGCGGGCGCTTGACGATCGGCGCGAAGACCTCGGCGATCTCCTGCTTGCCCAGCGTCTCCTTCTCCAGAAGGGCCAGGACCAGGTTGTCGAGGACGTCGCGGTTCTCGACCAGGATCTCCCACGCCTCGTTGTGCGCGGTCTCGATGAGCTTCTTGACCTCTTCGTCGACCAGCGCGGCGACCTCTTCCGAGTAGTCGCGCTGGTGGGAC
>DASTDN010000154.1:0-2459 GCA_035710365.1 Streptomyces sp.
TTCAGAGGCCGGTCCTGATTCCAGTTCCAGTTCCGGTTCCGGTTCGGGTTCCGGTGCGTCCGTCCCGGACGGCGCCCCCTGCTGGCTCGACACCGAAACCGCCCTGACCCTGCTCACCTCCCCCCTCGCCGGGATGGACGCCGCCGACCTGCGCCGCCTCGGCCGTGCGCTGCGCGACGAGGAACGCGCCGCGGGCAACCCCCTGCCGCCGCCGTCGGACGAACTGCTCGCGCGGGCGCTCGCCGAACCGGAACGCCTCGCCGTCCACGACTCCTCGTACGCGCGGGGCGCCCAGTGCCTCGGCCAACTGCTCCGCTCGGCCCGCGAGGGCCTCGCCCGCGGCGGCACCGCCGAGGAGGCCCTGTGGGCCCTGTGGGCCGGCACACCCTGGCCCGGCCGCCTGGAGAACGCCGCCCGCCGCGGCGGCGCCGCCGGACGCAACGCCGACCGCGACCTGGACGCCGTGTGCGCCCTGTTCGCGAAGGCCGCGCGCGCCGAGGAACGCATCGGCGGACGCGGCGCGCTCAACTTCCTCGCCGAGGTCGACGCCGAGGACATCGCCGCCGACACCCTCACCCGGCGCGCCGTACGCCCCGACGCGGTACGCCTGATGACCGCGCACCGCTCCAAGGGCCTGGAGTGGCGCCTCGTCGTCGTCGCCGGGGTCCAGGAGGGCCTGTGGCCGGACCTGCGCCGCCGCGGCTCCCTGCTGGAGGCCGACCGCATCGGCCGCGACGGACTCGCCGAACCCCTCACCCCCGGCGCCCTCCTCGCCGAGGAGCGCCGCCTGTTCTACGTGGCGGCCACGCGCGCGCGTGAACGCCTCGTCGTCACCGCCGTCCAGGCACCCGGCGACGACGGCGACCAGCCCTCCCGCTTCCTCACCGAACTCGGCGTCGAACCCAAGGACGTCACCGGCCGGCCGCGCCGCCCCCTGTCCGTCGCCGCGCTCGTCGCCGAACTGCGCGCCACCACCGTCGACCCGCGCGCGTCCGACGCCCTGCGGGAGGCCGCCGCGCGCCGCCTCGCCCGCCTCGCCGCCCTCACCGACGACGACGGCCGCCCCCTGGTGCCCGCCGCCCACCCCGACCGCTGGTGGGGCATGCACGAGCCCACCGAGTGCAAGGTGCCGCTGCGCGACCGCGACCGGCCCGTCGTGCTCTCCGGCAGCGCCCTGGACCAGCTCGCCAACACCTGCTCCCTCCAGTGGTTCCTGGGCCGCGAGGTGAAGGCCGACGCGCCCGCCACGGCCGCACAGGGCTTCGGCAACGTCGTCCACGTCCTCGCCGACGAGGTCGCTTCCGGACAGACCCCCGCCGACCTGGACGTCCTCATGGAACGCCTGGACTCCGTGTGGGACGCCCTCGCCTTCGACGCGCCCTGGAAGTCCGACCAGGAGAAGCACCACGCGCGCGTGGCGCTCGAACGCTTCCTCACCTGGCACGTCATGGACCGCTCCGGCCGGACGCCGGTCGCCAGCGAGCACGACTTCGACGTCACCCTGGGGGCGGGCGACTACGAGGTCCGCATCCGGGGCCAGATGGACCGCGTCGAGGCCGACGGCACCGGCCGCGCCTACGTCGTCGACTTCAAGACCGGCAAACGGGCGCCCACCGCCGACGAGACGGCCCGCCACCCGCAGCTCGCCGTGTACCAGCTCGCCGTCCGCGAAGGCGCCGTGGACGACGTCTTCGACGGGGTACGCCCCGAACCGGGCGGCGCCGAACTCGTCCAGCTCCGGCAGGGCGCCCCCAAACGCGACGGCGGCGACACCCTCCCCAAGGTGCAGGCACAGAAGCCCCTGGAGGGGGAGTGGGCGGGCACACTGCTCGCCACGGCCGCCGGCAAGGTCCTCGACGAACGGTTCACACCGAACGCGGGCCAGCACTGCACGCACTGCGCCTTCCGCGCCTCCTGCAGCGCACGGCCCGAGGGGCGGCACGTGGTGGAGTGAGCGCGCCCGGACGGAGGGCCGGGCGGGGCGGCGCGTGAGGGAACGTACGCGCCCCGCACGGCCGCCGTCCGGCTCCGGCTCGCCGTGGTCGGCCGCCGACGGCACAGGCCGAATCCCCGGCACAGCCCCCGACCCGGGCCATTACCGCCGCCGACGGCACAAGCCGTCCCCCCTCACACGACCACCCACCCCCAGCCCACCTGACCCGCACTTTCCGCTCCCGCCCGGACTCACCCGGTCATCCGATGTCAGTGCCCGCGGCTAGCCTCTGTGACGTGCCCGCTCGTATCACCGAACCCGACCAGCTCAAAGAGCTCCTCGGCATCCCGTTCACGCCGGAGCAGACGGCCTGCATCATCGCGCCGCCCGCCCCGCAGGTGATCGTCGCCGGAGCCGGGTCGGGCAAGACGACGGTGATGGCGGCACGCGTCGTCTGGCTCGTCGGCACCGGCCAGGTCGCCCCCGAGCAGGTCCTCGGCCTCACCTTCACCAACAAGGCCGCCGG
>DASTDN010000155.1:0-3910 GCA_035710365.1 Streptomyces sp.
CCGGGACCTTCTTGGTTAGGCGGTAGCGCTGGACCGAGAAGGACGGGTTCTCCGCGTACATGCCCAGCACCAGCCGGGCCGCCTCGCAGACCCGCGCCACCGGCTCGTCGTCCTCCCCGCTCGCCGCGAGGAACTCCGTCATGTCCGCGAGGCACCGCTCGTGGTCGGGGAAGACCACGTCCTCCTTGGACGGGAAGTAGCGGAAGAACGACCGCCGCCCCACCTCCGCGAGGGCCACGATGTCGTCGACCGTGGTCTGTTCGTAGCCGCGCTCCAGGAAGAGCTGGAAGGCCGCCGCGACCAGCGCGTCCCGCATGGGCGGCTTCGCGGCTGCCGCCTCCGCCTTCTCGCCGCGGCGGGGCGCCGCACTGCTGGTGCTCATGACCGAAACGTAGCATCCGCCCCACCTCGATGGCACCCAGTGCTGTGACATGAGGGAACTGAGTGCCCTTCGGTCGTCCCGGGGCGTACCGCCCGCATACGACCACCCGCCCCTTGGCGCTCCCGGTCCGGCCCGTGGGGGAGGGGTGCGGGGAACGGGGAACCCGGGAGCCAGGACGCACCGGGACACGGAGGGGGACCATGGCGGCAGACACGGCAGACACGGCAGACACGGCAGACACGGCACGTGCGGCGGACGCGGGGGACATGGACGTGTTCACGCGGCGGCTGGATCCCGACATGTGCGTGGTCACGGCCTCGTCGGGCGGCGAGCGCGCCGGCTGCCTCGTCGGCTTCGCCTCGCAGTGCTCCCTGGACCCCGTGCGGTTCGTGGTGTGGCTGTCGGAGGCCAACCGCACCTACCGCGTGGCCCGTTCCGCCGAGGTGCTGGCCGTCCACCTCCTCGCCCGCGAACAGCACGGCCTGGCCGAACTGTTCGGCGGACACACCGGCGACCACGAGGACAAACTCGCCCACGTCCGTCTGCGGGAGGGGTACGGCGGGGCCCTCGTGCTCCAGGACGCCGAGGCGTGGTTCGTCGGCCGGGTCGTGCTGCGCGCCGGGGGCGGTGACCACGTCGGCTTCGTCCTCGAACCGGTCGAGTGGGGCGGGCGCGAGCGGGGCGGCGGGCCACTGCTGCGCCTGACGGACGCGCTGGACATCGAGGCGGGTCACCCCGCCGAGCCGGGCGGGTCCGCCGGCTAGAAGGACCGCACGGCCGCTGCCGAGGGGCCGTACGGTCCGGCTGAGGGCCCCGGCGGACCGGGGCCGTGCGCCTACCCGGTCGCCGCGTCGTGCGGGACCCGGATGTCCAGCACGCACACGTCGTCGCGCCGCTGCTCCGCCAGCATCGCCGTGAGGACCGGCTCCAACGGCGCGTCCGGGTCGTCCCGGAGCCCTTCGACGACCCGGGCGAGCCGCTCCAGGCCCTTGTCTATGGACTCCTCGGGCCGCTCCACCAGACCGTCCGTGAACAGCAGCACCCGGTCGCCGGGCCGCAGGAGGCACTCGCCCTCGCCGAAGACCGGCGCGGCGCTCGCCCCGAGCAGCACGCCCTTGGGCCGTTCGAGGAAGCGGGCCTGGCCGTCGCGCAGCAGCAGGGGCGGCGGATGCCCCGCCTGTGCCCAGAGCAGCCGGTGCCGCTCGGGACGGTAGCGGGCGAGGACCATGGTGGCCGTGCCGTGCGAGTCGCGGGAGTGCAGCAGCAGCCGGTTGAGCCGCGCGAGCGCGCCCGTCAGCGACGATCCCGTGATCACCATGCCCTTGGCGGTGAACCGTAGCTGGGCCATGGTGGCGACGGCGTCGATGCCGTGCCCGGCGACGTCACCGACGACGAACAGGGCGTCCCCGTCCGGCAGCTCGATCGCCGAGAACCAGTCGCCGCCGACGTTCACACCCGCCTGCGCGGGCAGATAGGCGACCTCGACGTGCAGCCCTGCCAGCCGCAGGGACCGCTTCGGCAGCGGCAGCAGCGCGTCCTGGAGCCGGGCCGCCAGCGTCCGCTCGGCCCGCAGCACGTCGTGCTGGGACAGCATGGCCCGTTCGCTCTCCACGAGGGCCAGCTCCACCCTCCGCCGAGCGGTCAGGTCCTGTACGACGCCGTGCACCTCGACCGGCGTGCCGTCCATGTCCTCGACCGCCTCGGCGACGACCCGCAGATGCCGTACGGAGCCCGCCGCCCCGACCCGCACCGGCAGGTCGAACGGGCGGCCCCGCTCCACGAGCGCCTCCACGGCCCGCGCCAGCGCCGGGGCGTCCTCGGCCAGCGCGAGGGAGGGCAGTTCGGCGAGGCGGACCGGGCCGTGAGCCGGCTCCCGGCCGAAGAGGCTGAAGACCCGGGACGACCAGGCCGTCTCCCGCGTGACGAGGTTCCAGTTCGCCCAGCCGAGACCGCCCAGCCGCTGCAGGTCCGCGAGCCGCTGTTCCTGGAGGTCGGAGGCGTCGTGCCGGAGCCAGGTGACGACCAGCCGGCCGTCCAGCCGCGTGACGCGGACCGCGTACGTGGACAGCTCGGCGACGCCCGCCACGACCTCCTGGTGCGCGAAGGGCTCGCCCTCGTACGGCTCGCCCGTGGACAGGGTGCGCAGACAGCCGCGCCACACCGGCTCGCGGCCCATGGCCGGGCAGCACTCCAGCAGCCGCCGTCCGGCCAGTTCACCGCCGGCGCTGCCGAGGAGGTCACCGGCCTGCCCGGTCGCGGCGTCCACGCGGTAGTCCTCGACGCGTCCCGACGGCGCGCGCAGCGGCGTGAGCAGCAGTGCCGCGACCGGCAGCGCGTCGAACACGGACCGCAGCGCGGCCTCGGCGGTCCCACCCGCCGCGGAGTCCTCCCGGCGGAGGCCGAACAGGCGCAGCGGCCCGGAGCACAGCAGGGCGGCGCCCCGCAGGTGCTCGCGGTCGCGGGGCGTGAAGGCGCCGGGGTACGGACGCAGGACGCCCACGCACACCTCGTCCGGGTGCGCCGCCGGGACGGGCAGCCAGGCCTGGGAGCGGTGGTGCCAGGGCGCGGCCCCGAGGGGCGGAAGGCCGCCGTCGCCCTCGCCCGCCGTGCCCTCCAGCCAGCGCGGCTCGTGGTCCCGCAGGGCGTCGACGGCGGGGAACCCGGCCAGCGGCGGTACCCGGTCCCACTGGTCGGCGAAGGTGTCGCCGAGGCCGGCGTGGCCGACGAGCGTCAGCCCGCCGGAGGGCCGGCGGGCGTACAGCACGACCGCGTCGGCGCCGGTGCCGGGCGCGAGCTGCTCCAGCAGGCACTCCGCGAGGTCCTGCGGACCTCCCACGCGCACCAGGGCCCGCCCGAGGCGTCCGAGGGCGCCGGCCACGTCGTCGGGGGAGGCGGCCTCACCCGGCACTCCGGACCCGGACACCGCCCCGGCCTCCCGGGGCGGGGGAACCGCGGGGGCGCCGGGGGCCGGTGACGACGCGGTCGGGGGCGGGCCGAGGCTGCCGAGGGCGATCCAGGCCTCCTCCAGCAGCGTCCGGTGCGCTGCCTTGGCCCGCTGTGCGAGCGTCTCGCGCGCGGCGTCGGGGGAGCAGCCGCCGACGGCCATGAGCGCGCCCACGGCCCGCTCCAGGACGGCCGAGGCCGCCGCCAGGTCCCGCAGTCGTTCCATCTCGGCGCGCTGTCTGGCGACCACCTTGGTCAGTGCGACCATGTCCGGCGCGGCACCGGGACCGGTGGGGCTGCTGGGCTCGCTCGTCACGGGTCGAGCATTGCACACGCACGCCGGTTCGATCAGCGGCTCGTCCCCACCGGATCGTCCCGGGCCGGACATGGCCCCGGCGCACGCGGCCCGCGCGCCGCATACCCCGGCAGATCCCTCCGTGGCGGAACCGCCCTGCCCGGGGCGTGGTCACGGTCCCGAAGGCACGCTCCGCCCAGCCCTGGGGGAGGGTGCGCCGGAGCCCGGAGCCCGGAGCCCGGAGCCCGGAGCCCGGAGCCCGGAGCCCGGAGCCCGGAGCCCGGAGCCCG
>DASTDN010000156.1:0-5333 GCA_035710365.1 Streptomyces sp.
CCGCTCCGGTCACTACGGGGCCCGCCCCCACGGTCACGGTCACGGCGCCTGCTCGGACCACCACGGCACCCGCCCCGCACTCCCCGGTCGCAGCGATGGCCGCGGAACCCGCATCGGACGACCTGCCCCCGCCGCGCAGCCCGGCGTCCGCCTCATACAGGTCGAGGGCCGCCGCGAATGGTCCGGGGTCTGTCGCGAATGGTCCGGGGCCTGTTCCGAACCGTCTGGGATCTGCCGCGAATGCTCCGGGGCCTGTCCCGGGCGGCTTGGGGCCTGCCTCGGACGATCCACGGCCTGTCGCAAGCGGTCCAGGGCCCGCCCCGAACGGTCCGGGGTCCGCAGCGAACGGCCGGGGGACTGTTCCGAACGGTCGGGGGCCCGCGCACAGCGGTCCGGGTCTCGTTCCCGGGGCCCCGGCGGCCCCGGCTGCTGGGGCTGTACCGGACGGCCCGCGACTCGGCACGGACGACGGCGGGCAAGCGGAGGAGCGGCTCAGGCGGTGGCGTTTGGTCCTGGGCGGGGACGGCGCCGAAGGCACGGAGTACGCGTTGTCGGGGCGGGACGCGGAGATGGACGGGGCGCTGTCCGCGCTGTACGGAAAGGGGGAGAAGCCACGGCCGGGCCGGAGCCGCTCGGCGAGCCTCGGGGCGTCGGCGCCGTCGGTGGCGCGCTGGCTCGGCGACATCCGGGCGTACTTCCCGTCGTCCGTCGTGCAGGTCATGCAGCGCGACGCCATTGACCGGCTCGGACTCGCCTCGCTGCTGCTCGAACCGGAAATGCTTCAGGCAGTGGAGCCCGACGTGCACCTCGTCGGCACGCTGCTGTCGCTGAACAAGGCGATGCCGGACACGACGAAGGAGACGGCGCGGACCGTCGTGCGCACCGTGGTCGAGGACCTGGAGCGGCGGATCGCCACCCGCACCAGGGCCACGCTCACCGGCGCCCTGGACCGCAGCGCCCGGACCAGCCGGCCCCGCCACCACGACATCGACTGGAACCGCACGATCGCGGCCAACCTCAAGCACTACCTGCCGGAACACGGCACGGTCGTGCCGGAACGGCTGGTCGGCCACGGGCGGGCGTCCCGGTCGGTGACGAAGGACGTCGTCCTCTGCGTCGACCAGTCGGGTTCCATGGCGGCGTCGGTCGTGTACGCGTCGGTGTTCGGGGCGGTGCTCGCGTCGATGCGGTCGATCAGTACGCGGCTCGTCGTGTTCGACACGGCGGTCGTGGACCTCACCGACCAACTGGACGACCCCGTCGACGTCCTCTTCGGCACACAGCTCGGCGGGGGTACGGACATCAACCGGGCGCTGGCGTACTGCCAGTCGAGGATCACCCGGCCCGCGGAGACCGTGGTCGTGCTGATCAGCGACCTCTACGAAGGGGGAATCCGCGACGAGATGCTGAAGCGGGTGGCGGCGATGAGGGCGTCGGGAGTGCAGTTCGTGACGTTGCTCGCTCTGTCGGACGAAGGGACACCCGCGTACGACCGGGAGCACGCGGCGGTACTCGCCGCGCTCGGAGCACCGGCCTTCGCCTGTACGCCGGATCGGTTCCCGGAGGTGATGGCGGCGGCGATCGAGAAGCGCCCGCTGCCGATACCGGACGACTCAAACCGGACATGAACCCTCATCGGTCACACGGGCCTTGCACAACCGCCGGAGGCACATGCGAGGATGCGGCGCGCAGTCACTGCTCGTGACACGTCAAGTTTTCGCCGTCCGGGAGGAAGCTCCCCCTTTTGGCTTGGTCGTCAGCCCTGTTCGGAGCCACCGTCTGCGACACGCGCGGGGTGGCCGGGCGGCGTGCCCTCCATGTGGCGTTGCTGGTGGGCGGTGTGGTCGCCCTCGGGCTGTTCTGCGGGCAGCGGGCGGAGGCGGCGGAGAGCGCGCGGCCGGCGGTGACGAGTGCGGGGGCCGGTTCGCTCGCCGCTTCGACGGCCGGTGCGACCACGGGCTCCTCGGCGGGTCCGGTGATGGGTGCAGGCGTCGGCTCCACGGCCGACTGGACCGCTGGTCCGGGCATGAAAGCAACGGCCGGATCGTCCAGGAACTCCGTACCGAGTCCGACGACACCACAGGGGACCGGTGCCGTCGCGTACGCCGAACCGTCCGCGGACGCGCCCAATGGGGCACCAGGACCGACGCCGGAGCAAGAGCCCACACCGGAGCACGGGCCGCAGCCGGAGCCCGGGCCGGCGCCGGTGCCGGCAAGGGCACCAAGTGACGTCTCGGCGGAGGCCACCGCCCGACCCGACGAACGGGCCTCGGCCCTTCCCGCGAACCGGCTTCCGGCCGTCCCGGCCAACCGGGTTCCGGCCGTCCTGTCGAACCGGGCTCCGGCCGTCCCGGGCAACCGGACTCCGGCCGTTCCCACGGACCGGCCCTCGGCCGGGTCCACGGCCCGTGCAGCCTCGGCCGCCCCGGACGCGCTCCCGGCGGACTTCACCGCCTGGACTTCTGCCGCACCGGCCGACGTGCTGTCCCCGAAGCCGGCCGAGTCCGGGCCGAAGGGACCGGCCCGCGCCCGGGGCCACGCCCTGACCCATCCCCTGACCTCCCCCTTGCCGGAAGCGCTGAGCGGCGGCACCGGCCGGGTCACCGACAGCCTCCAGCAGGGCACCGCGGGCGGCCTGCTGGACGGCCTCGCGGGCAACCTCAGCGACGTGCAGGGCGAGGGGACCACCGGGTCGCCGTACCCGCTGTTTCCCACGCTGCCGTCCGCCGGGGCGCTGCCCGGCCTGCCTCCGCTCACGAGTCTGCCCTGGCTGCCGCTCCCGCTGCCCCTGCCCGCTCCGGTGACCGACGGCCCGGAAACCGGCAGCCCGGACGGCACCGCACCCGGCGACGAAGAGGAAGAAGAGGACGGAGAGGCGGGCGACGCGTCCGCCACCGGCACGCCGGAGCGCACCGCGCACAGCCGGCACCTCCCGGCGGCCCCGGCGCCCACCCTCACGAACAGGGCGTCAGCCCCCCGGCACGCGCCCGACGCGCACGCCGCCCCTTCCGCTCCCCTCCGCCAGAACCCGGCCGGTGAACCGGACGGGATGCTGGGCCACCGTGCTGCCACCGACGGCGGAGGATCGCGGTACGGCGACGCGCTCGCCCTCACTCCGGTTCACGGGGCACCGCTCGTGCTCGCGCCGGGTGCCGCCGCACGCGTGGAGGCGGACGAGACCCGGGACAGGTACCGGGACATTCCGGTTTCCCCCGCCTAGAGCTGGTCTTTCCCTCGCCGCAGACCTGCCGCGCGGGGGTGGAACAGGTCTGCCCTCCCGTCCGGAAGCCCCACACCGGACAACAGCCCGCCGGGGCCCGCCGACCGCGACCGTTCGCAGTGGTATGCGACCGCTCGCAGCGGTTCGCGGCCGACCGCGACCGTTCGTAACGGCACGCAGCCGCACGCGACCGCTCGCAGTCGTACGCAGTCGTACGCAGTCGTACGCAGTCGTACGCAGTGGACACGCAGCGGTCCGCGCGGCCCTCGGCCCGGAAATGTCCTCAAGCCTTCAGAAGCCCGGAGTTCTCAGCAGCTCCGGCATCGTGGACCAAGGAACCGACGTACGCATGAACAAGAACATCCGCCGCTCCATCGTCATAGCCGCCGGTGTCACCGGAGCGTGGGCGCTGGCCTCCGCCTCCGCCAGCGCCGACGAGATGCCCGCCTCCTCCCTCTCCATCCTGGACGGCACCACGAAGACCACCGGGACGTCCCGCAGCGCCTCGGACGCCGGCGGTCTCCTCGGTGTCGTCACCGGCACCGTCTCCGACACGGTCACCGGAGTCGTCTCCGGCGTGCAGGACACCGTCTCCGGTGTGGCCGGCACCGCCGGGGGCAGCGCCGCGGGCGCCGTCTCCGGCACGCAGGGCACCGCCGACGGCGCGAGCCGGACCGTCGGGCGCACCGCGGACACGGCCGTGGACGCCACCGAACAGGCCCGGCGTTACGTGGACGCGAGGGTCGACGTGCCGCGGGCCTCGAAGGTCCGCGGCGTGGAGGCCATTCAGGGCGCCAAGGCCGCCCGTGCCGCCGCCGAGGCCGGAATCGGCGTGAGCGCGGACATGGCCGACATCGGCACGGGCGGGGTGACCGGCACGGCGACGGCCGCCGCAACGGCGGACGCCACCGTCTCCTACCGCGCGTCCGACACCGCGCCGGACCTGCCGCAGGGCGGCGTCGACTACCTCTTCGGCCCGCTGGCCGCCTTCGCACCCGAGCTGGAGCAGGCCCTGGCCGCCGTCCAGACGAAGCTGCACGGCTCCCGCTCGGCCGTACGGACCGCGTTCGCCGCCGCCGAAGCGGCCGCCCTGCGCGTCACGAACACCGCCGAGGGGGAGGCGGACGAGGCCGTCGACGCGGCCGAGACGTCCGTGTCCGCCGTCCCGGGCCACCTCACCACGTTCACCGGCACGCTCACGCCGGTCCTCGACGAGACGGCCGGCTACGCCGACTACACGGGCTACACGGGCTACACCGGAACGGTCGTCGACGATCTCGCGGACCGGACCGACCCGGCATACCCGGCATACGCGCCCTACGCCGGATACGCGGGCCACGCCGTCGACACCGTCGGCAGCACGGTCGACGCGCCCGCCGCACCGGCGGTGTCCCTCGCCCACGACCTGACCGGGGCCGCCGCCCAGGACGCCGCGGGCCCGCTCGCCCACCAGGCCCTCACCGGCCACGAGGCCCTCGCCGAGTCGGCCATGCCCGCCTACGCCCACTACACCCTGGGCTACGCGCGGGACCTGCAAGGCGTCCTCCGGGGCGCGCCCGCCACGGCACCCGAGGCACCCGAGGCGACCGGCTTCGGCGTCCCGTCCGGAACCGGAATCGGAGCCGTGACCGGAACCGGTCACGCAACTCCGTCCGGAAGCAGCTACGACACCCCGGCCGGAACCGGGTACGGAACCCCGTACAGCATCTGACGGGACGGGCCCCGGGGAAGGGCCCGACGAGCCGGACCCCCGGGCCTTGCGTCCCCCCGCGTCAACCTCGACGTGGAACCCGACGTCGGCCCAAGGCGGATCCTCTCCCGGCCCCGCCGGGCTGTCCGCTTCGTGAGCGGTGCCGGGTGCCGGACGGCCGAAGCCGTCGGTGTGTCCGGCCGGAGCCCTCGCGGAAGGTGCGTGTCGGCCCCACTGGGGTCGGGGCCGGCCGCACCGCACCCCGACGACCGGCGCGTTCGCCGCTCGCCGGGGTGGCTCGGGGGCCTCACCGGGTCAACCCCAGCCCGGTGAGGCCTTCCACCCGGCCCCCGCGGCGGTGACGTCCCACCGGCCCTCCGGCCTCCCGCCCCCGACCCCCTCCGGCCTCCCACCTCCGGGCCC
>DASTDN010000157.1:0-12528 GCA_035710365.1 Streptomyces sp.
ACCCGGACCCGCGCCGTACGGCAGATTGCCACGTGATACCTCCCCTCTCCCTGGACGCGGGCGGCCCCGCCGTGCCGCCCCCGGGGCCGCACCCCCAGGAGCCGTAGCGTGAAGGCACTCGTCAAGGAGAAGGCGGAGCCCGGACTCTGGCTGACGGACGTCCCCGAGCCCGCTGTCGGACCCGGTGACGTCCTCATCAAGGTGCTGCGGACCGGCATCTGCGGCACCGACCTCCACATCCGGTCCTGGGACGGCTGGGCGCAGCAGGCCATCCGCACGCCGCTCGTCGTCGGGCACGAGTTCGTCGGCGAGGTCGTCGACACCGGCCGCGACGTCACCGACATCGCCGTCGGCGACCGGGTCAGCGGCGAGGGTCACCTGGTGTGCGGCAAGTGCCGCAACTGCCTGGCCGGGCGCCGCCACCTGTGCCGGGCCACCCTCGGGCTCGGCGTGGGCCGCGACGGCGCGTTCGCCGAGTACGTCGCGCTGCCCGCCTCCAACGTGTGGGTGCACCGCGTGCCCGTCGACCTCGACATCGCCGCGATCTTCGACCCGTTCGGCAACGCCGTGCACACCGCGCTGTCGTTCCCGCTGGTCGGCGAGGACGTCCTGATCACCGGCGCCGGGCCCATCGGCCTGATGGCCGCGGCCGTCGCCCGGCAGGCCGGTGCCCGCAACGTCGTCATCACCGACGTCAGCGCGGACCGCCTCGACCTGGCCCGCAAGATAGGGGTGAGCCTCGCCCTCGACGTGTCGCGGGCGTCCGTGGCCGATGCGCAGCGCGAGCTGGGCCTGCGCGAGGGCTTCGACATCGGCCTGGAGATGTCCGGCCGGCCCGAGGCGCTGCGCGACATGATCGCCAACATGACGCACGGCGGCCGCATCGCCATGCTCGGGCTGCCCGCCGAGGAGTTCCCGGTCGACTGGGCCCGGATCGTCACCTCCATGATCACGATCAAGGGGATCTACGGCCGGGAGATGTTCGAGACCTGGTACGCGATGACCGTCCTGCTGGAGGGCGGCCTCGACCTCGCCCCCGTGATCACCGGCCGCTACGACTACCGCGACTTCGAGGCGGCGTTCGCCGACGCGGCGAGCGGCCGAGGCGGCAAGATCATCCTCGACTGGACCGTGTGAGTCCGGCTCTCTCCGCCCCGACGCAACTTCCTGGAGCCCGAGATGTTCGATTCCGTCCGTGACGATCTGCGCGCCACGCTCGACGAGATCCGCGCCGCCGGACTGCACAAGCCCGAGCGTGTCATCGGCACCCCGCAGTCCGCGACCGTCAACGTCACCGCGGGGGGCCGGCCCGGCGAGGTCCTCAACTTCTGCGCCAACAACTACCTGGGCCTCGCCGACCACCCCGAGGTAGTGGCCGCAGCCCACGAGGCCCTGGACCGCTGGGGCTACGGCATGGCGTCCGTCCGCTTCATCTGCGGCACCCAGGAGGTCCACAAGGAGCTGGAGGCGCGTCTTTCGGCGTTCCTCGGCCAGGAGGACACGATCCTGTACTCCTCCTGCTTCGACGCCAACGGCGGCGTCTTCGAGACGTTGCTCGGTCCCGAGGACGCGGTGATCTCCGACGCCCTCAACCACGCCTCCATCATCGACGGCATCCGCCTGTCCAAGGCCCGCCGCCTGCGCTACGCCAACCGTGACCTCGCCGACCTGGAGAAGCAGCTCAAGGACGCGTCCGACGCGCGCCGCCGGCTGATCGTCACCGACGGCGTGTTCTCCATGGACGGCTACGTGGCGCCCCTCGCCGAGATCTGCGACCTCGCCGACCGCCACGACGCGATGGTCATGGTCGACGACTCGCACGCCGTGGGATTCGTCGGGCCCGGCGGGCGTGGCACCCCCGAGCTGCACGGCGTCATGGACCGTGTCGACATCGTCACCGGCACCCTCGGCAAGGCCCTCGGCGGCGCGTCCGGCGGCTACGTCGCGGCGCGCGCCGAGATCGTCGCCCTGCTGCGCCAGCGCTCCCGCCCCTACCTCTTCTCCAACACGCTGGCCCCGGTGATCGCGGCGGCTTCCCTGAAGGTCCTCGACCTGCTGGAGTCCGCCGACGACCTGCGGGTGCGGCTCCGTGAGAACACCGCTCTGTTCCGCGGCCGGATGACCGCCGAGGGCTTCGACGTGCTGCCCGGCGACCACGCGATCGCGCCCGTCATGATCGGCGACGCGGCGGAGGCGGGCCGCATGGCCGAGCTGCTGCTGGAGCGGGGCGTGTACGTGATCGGGTTCTCCTACCCGGTCGTGCCGCAGGGCGAGGCCCGCATCCGCGTCCAGTTGTCCGCCGCGCACTCCACGGAGGACGTGAACCGTGCCGTGGACGCGTTCGTCGCGGCTCGCGCCGAGCTGAGTGGCTGAGAGGCCGGGACATATTGCAATAATCGTCGGCATGATCGAGGCGCGGCGGCTCCACATCCTTCGTGCGGTGGCGGACCACCGTACGGTCACGGCGGCTGCCGCCGCGCTGTATCTGACCCCGTCGGCGGTGTCCCAGCAGCTTGCCGCGCTGGAGCAGGAGACGGGCCACCGCCTGGTCGAGCGCGGCGCCAAGGGCGTACGGCTGACCGCGGCCGGTGAGATCCTTCTCAGCCACACGAACGTGGTGCTCGCGCAACTGGAGCGGGCGGAGGCCGAGCTGGCCGCGTACAGCTCGGGCTCGGCGGGCACGGTCACGGTGGCCGCCTTCGCGACCGGCATCGCCGAGGTCGTCGCGCCCGCCCTGGCCCGTCTCGCGTCGAGCGCGCCCGGCATCCGGCTGCGCGTCCAGGACGCGGAGGGCGACGCCAGTCTGTCGATGGTGCTGGACCGGCAGGTCGACATCGCGGTGACGGTCGAGTACCGGGGCGCGCCGTCGGCCGACGACCCGCGGCTCACCCACGTGCCGCTGTACGCCGAGCCCTTCGACGCGGTCGTGCCGGTGACGCACCGGCTGGCCGACCTCGCCGAGGTACCGCTCGCCGAGCTGGCCAAGGACTGCTGGATCGGCCCGTACCCGGGCAACCCCTGCCACGACGTGGTCGTCCTGGCCTGCGAGAAGGCCGGATTCGAGCCCTACCTGGAGCACTCCTCCGACGACTTCCGCGCGGTCGTGGCCCTCGCCTCGGCCGACGCGGGCGTGGCCCTGGTGCCGCGCTCGGCGCTGTGCAGCATGGACCTGACGGGTGTCGTCGTCCGTCCGGTCGACGGGGTGGCGCCCACCCGCCGCGTCTTCGCGGCCGTACGGCGCGGCACCGAGGACCATCCCCTGATCCGGCCGGTGCTCGACGCCCTGCGGGCGGCGGCGGGCGCGTGCGGGCCCTGGGACTCGTCGCCCGGGTGATTGTCAGTGTGTGCCGCTACGGTGCCTGCCATGCAGGATGCCGAAGACGTACGCCGTATCGCCCTGTCCCTGCCGGACACCGCGGAGAAGACCGCCTGGAGCATGCCGACCTTCCGGGTCGCGCAGAAGATGTTCGCCACGCTTCCCGAGGACGAGACCTCCATGGCCGTGCGCTGCCCCAGGGAGGAGCGCGAGGAGCTGGTGCTGGCCGAGCCGGAGAAGTTCTGGATCGCGGACCACGAGGCCCAGTTCGCGTGGGTGCGGGTCCGTCTCGCGGCCGTGGAGGACGAGGCCGAGCTGCGGGACGTCCTCGCCGACTCCTGGCGGCAGGCGGCGCCCGCCCGACTGCTGGACACGTATCCGGGGCTGGGGCTTCCGGCGGGGGACTGACCGGGGCCGGGCCGCGTTGTCAGTGGCCCGTGGCATGATCCCGGGGCATGAGTGGCAGCCGGGGTGGAGGGGACTCCGGCTGCCATGCGGCCGTACCGGCCGTGGCCCGGCCCGGGCCGTCCCGCGCCGAGGCCCGGCACGCGGCTCGAACCCCTCGGCTGGAACGGGGCGGCGCGCACAATCGATGCGCGACCACCGACCCGAGTGCGGTATGGTTTTCCTGCACGATCGGCCGGGGGAAATCCCAGGTCAGAAGGCAACGGGACGTGGCGCAGCTTGGTAGCGCACTTGACTGGGGGTCAAGGGGTCGCAGGTTCAAATCCTGTCGTCCCGACACGGCGAAGGGGCTTCGCGGAAGAGATTCCGCGAAGCCCCTTTCGTATGTCCCGGCGTCTGCCGCGACCGTCGTCAGATCACACAGCCCACGTGCGCGAGCGCCTGCTTCAGCAGGACGCCGTGGCCACCCGGCATCTCGCTCTGCACCGCCGGGGACAGCGCCTCCCGCGGGCTGAACCACACCAGGTCCAGCGCGTCCTGCCGGGGGCGGCAGTCGCCGGTCACCGGCACCACGTACGCGAGTGACACGGCGTGCTGGCGCGGGTCGTGGTACGGGGTGATGCCCTGCGTGGGGAAGTACTCGGCGACGGTGAAGGGCTGGAGGGAGGCCGGGACGCGGGGCAGTGCCACCGGGCCGAGGTCCTTCTCCAGGTGCCGCAGCAGCGCGTCGCGGATGCGCTCGTGGTGCAGCACCCGGCCGGAGACCAGGGTCCGGCTGACCGTGCCCTCGGGCCCGATGCGCAGCAGCAGGCCGACGCTGGTGACTTCGCCGCTGTCGTCGACACGGACCGGGACGGCCTCGACGTACAGGATCGGCATGCGGGCCCGCGTCAGCTCCAGCTCGTCGTCGGAGAGCCAGCCGGGCGTGGTTTCGGTCATGTCAGACATTGCTCGATCATACTTTCAGCGCATGCGACTGCGGAGAGCCGCTCCGGAACGGGTGGGGGGCGGCGCTGTGCCGGGCAGTCCCGGCGATCCTGTCGGCCTCGGGGATGGGGGGCACGGAGCCCGCGCCGAACTGCGGTACCGCGGCCGGGTCTTCGGTGCCGGGCCGCCGCACCCCGCGCTCGGATGCTGGGCGGGCCCGGCCGGGCGACGCCCGTCGCGGAACGGTGCGGTGTCCGTGGGCCGTGACGAGCAAGGCCGCGTTCTCGTCCCCGAACGCCGTCGGCCCGCGGCCGGCCCTCCCCGCCGCCGTCGCTGTCGGGGGCCGGAGGCTGAGGGCCGGGGATGACGGAGTCAGGGGTTGCCGGACGGCTCCGTGAGGGCCGTCAGCGGTGCGCGCGGCGGCCCCCGGCGGTGCAGCCCTCCTCCGGCGGTACCGGCCGTGTGCGGCCGCCCGCCGGTCCCCGGGGCCGGGATCGTGGCGGGGTGTGGGAGGGAGGGAGCGGCCTGTCCGGGGGTGCCGGGGGGCAGGGTCAGGGTTTGAAGCCGATCGCGCCGTACAGGGCCGCCGGTCCGCCCGGTTCCGGGGTGGCTTCCGCGTCCGACTCCAGGCCGAGGGGCCACTCGGAGACGGACACCAGGCCCGGTTCGACGAGGTCGAGCCCCGTGAAGAAGCGGCCCACCTCGTCGCGGGTGCGGGCGACGAGCGTCACGCCGCGCGACTTGTACGCCTCGACGCCCTGCATGATGCTGTCCGGTGAGAAGTCGGCGGTGACCGCGGACAGCACCAGGCAACTGCCCGGCGCCAGCGCGTCGACCAGCGTCTGCACGAGTTCGTACGCGCCGTCCTCGTCGGCGATGAAGTGCAGCAGCGCGACCAGGGACAGGGCGACGGGACGCTCGAAGTCCAGGACGCGGCGTGCCTGTTCGAGGATCGTGTGCGGCTCGCGGACGTCGCCCTGGATGTACTCCGTCACGCCCTCGGGAGTGCCGTGCAGCAGGGCGCCCGCGTGCGCCAGCACGATCGGATCGTTGTCGACGTAGACGACCTTCGCGTCCGGCACGAAGGACTGCGCGATCTGGTGGAGGTTGGGCTCCGTGGGGATGCCGGTGCCGATGTCGAGGAACTGGCGTATGCCCGTATCGCGGGCGACGTGGCGGATGGCGCCGCGCATGAACCGGCGGTTGGCCCGCGCCCCCCGCGGGGCTTCGCCGTCGATCGCGAGGATCTGCTGCCCCAGTTGTTCGTCGACCGGGTAGTTGTCCTTGCCGCCGAGGTACCAGTCGTACACGCGGGCGGGGTGCGGTTTGCTCGTGTCGATCCGCACGGCTGGTCGGCTGCCGCTCACGGGGTGCTCCTTCGTTCGCCTGTCGCTGGGAGCAGTCTGACATGATCACAGCGCACGGCTGAGACTGTCTTGAGCCACCTCCGCGTCCCGTGCCGCACGTAGCGACGCGACGGGCGGCACGGGACGTTCGGTCTCCGCGGACTGCCTGAGCAGGGACTGAGGGACGCGAAGACCCCCCGGGCGGACCGAATTGGTCCCGGCCCCGGGGGGTCTCCGCGCCCCCATGTGGGGCGAATTTCAGCCAAACACGGGGCCCGGCGAGTGCCCGGCGAAGCGGCACGCCGGGTGCCGCGGGCCGTGCTGCGCCGGTCCCGGAGGGGGCCGGGCGTCCCGGGGGACGTTCTCGGCGTCGAACCTCCCGGTGAAAGGACGCGACGGTCTCCGGGCGGCCGTCCGGCGGTGCGCGGCGGAGCGTTCCGCCACCGTGCCGGCGAAGCCCGGGCGGCGGTGCCACCTCGTTCAACTGGAGGTGGTCGGAGCGGAAACGCGGGTCCACGGCACGTCAGCGGGCCTGTTTCCCGGTCGGCGACAGCGCGAGCGGGTCGGTCGGGGTTTCCCGGCGAGCCTCGCGGGCGACGTCGTTGCGCGCCTCCTCGGGCAGGGTGCTTGGGCGCTCCTCACCGGCGCCGTCACAGGGGGCTGGTCCTCCTCGCGGTGCCGCCGGCCGTCTCTCTGGAGGTGCGGAGCATGTCGGTGCGTTCCTGCTCGCAGGTGCCGCCCCAAACGCCCGAGGCCTGACCGCTGTTCAGCGCGAACGACAGGCACTCGCTGATCACCGGGCACCGGGCGCACACGCGCTTGGCCGCGTCGATGTCCCGCAGTGCCGGTCCTGTTGAGCCCACCGGGAAGAAGAGTTCAGGGTCCTCCCCCACGCAGGCTGCCCTCCGCAACCATTCCATGCCGGCGCGGGTGCCCGTGGCGTTCCGGGGCAAACCGGCTGTGCCGGTGGAGTCCCGAGAGTCCCCGGCCGGAGTCCGCGGGCGCTCAGCCGCGTCCGAGCACGCCCGCCAGGAAGTCCGCGAGATGGGCGAACGCCTGCGCCCTGTCCGTCTCGTGGAACACCTCGTGCCGGGCCCCGGCGAGGATCCGCACGACGACCGGGCCGGCGCCCGCCAGTTCCTCGATCCCGGGCCGGCTTCCGGCGAGCGGTACCAGGCGGTCCTCCTCGCCGTGCAGCCACAGCAGCGGCAGGCCCCCCACGTCACCGGCCTCGCGCACGGTCTCCAGGGCGCGGGCGAACGCCTCCACCGTCGGCCGCTTCATCGGTCCGTGCCACACCAGCGGGTCGGCCGCGTACGCCGCACCCACCGACGGGTCGCGGGACAGCGCGGCCGGGCTGACCGGGGTGTCCGGGATCTCCTCCAGGGCGAGCAGCCGGCCGGGCAGCTCCCAGGAGCCGATGACCGGCCCGGACAGCACGAGCGCGGCGAGCGTGGTGCCGTACCGCTGGGCGTACCGTGCGCCGATCAGGCCGCCCATGGAGTGCCCGATCAGGACGACGGGGAGGCCCGGGTGCGTGGCACGGGCGAGGTCCGCCGCGGAGTGCAGGTCGGTGACGACGTCCTCGAAGTCCTCGATGAGGACGCGTTCGCCCGCAGACCTGCCGTGACCCGTGTGGTCGGGCGCGAACACGGCCGCGCCGAGCCCGGCGAGCACGCCGGCCACCTCCTCGTACCGGCCGGCGTGCTCGCCGTAGCCGTGGGAGAGGAGGGCGACGAAGCGGGGGCGGGCAAGGGGCCACTCGCGGACGGTGACGCGGCCCCGGGTGCCGGACAGGACGTGCTCGCGCGGGCCGCCGCCGTTCGTGTCACCCATGCCGCCTCCGGCTGATTCGACGCTGTGAAGGTCTGACGTACGGAACGGCCGCACTTCCGAAGCCCGGCGGGCGTGAAGCCGGGAGGATCTTCCCAGAGAGCCGCCCCGCGGTCTATAGTCCTAAACTAGCAGTGCTAATTAGATGGCGTCGGTCAGGAGTCCCCCGTGCGTCCCGTCCACTTCGCGGCCGCCCGCCGCACCCCCATCGGCAAGCTTCGCGGAGCCCTCTCCTCCGTGCGGCCCGACGACCTCGCGACGGCCGTGATCCGCGGCCTCGTCGCCGACGTCCCCGCCCTCGACCCGGCCCGCGTCGACGACGTCTACTGGGGCGCCGCCAACCAGGCGGGCGAGGACAACCGCAACGTCGCCCGCATGGCCGCGCTGCTCGCCGGCCTGCCCGAGACGGTGCCCGGCGCCACGGTCAACCGGCTGTGCGCCTCCGGCCTGGAGGCCGTCACCGCCGCCGCCCGCACCATCGCGGCCGGCGAGGCGGACATCGTGCTGGCCGGCGGCTCGGAGTCCATGAGCCGCGCGCCCTTCGTGCTGCCCAGGCCCGACGAGGCACTGCCGCACCGCATCGAGACCGCCGACACCCGGCTCGGCTGGCGGCTGGTCAACCCGGCGATGAAGGACCTGCACGGCCTGCTCTCCATGGGCGAGACCGCCGAGGAGGTCGCCGAGCGGTACGGCGTCACACGCGAGCGGCAGGACGAGTTCGCACTGCGCAGCCACCGCCTGGCCGCCGAGGCCCGCAAGAACGGCCACTTCGACGCCGAGATCCTGCCGGTCACCCGCCCGGACGGGGTGGTCGTCGACGCCGACGAGTGCGTCCGCGAGGACACCTCCCTGGAGAAACTTGGCCGCCTCAAGCCCGTCTTCCGCACGGGCGGCAGCGTGACGGCGGGCAACGCCTCACCGATGAACGACGGCGCCGCCGCCCTCCTCCTGGTCAGCGAGGAGGCGCTGCACGAACTGGGCCTGGAGTCCCTCGGCCGGTACGTCGCCGGCGGCTCCGCCGGGGTCCACCCCGACGTGATGGGCATCGGCCCCGTTCCCGCCACCCGCAAGGTCCTGGCCCGCGCCGGCTGGAGCGTCGCAGACGTCCAGGAGGCCGAGTTCAACGAGGCCTTCGCCGCGCAGGCCCTCGCCTGCGTCGACCACCTCGGCATCGACCCCGGCCTGGTCAACCCGACCGGAGGCGCGATCGCCCTCGGCCACCCCCTCGGCTGCTCCGGCGCCCGCATCCTCACCACCCTCCTGCACCGCATGCGCCGCACGGGCGCGGCACGCGGCCTCGCCACGATGTGCGTCGGCGTGGGCCAGGGCAGCGCCCTGCTGGTGCGGCGGGACTGACGCCGGAGCCCGCCGGTCCGGTGCCCCGGAGCGGGACCGGCGGGCGTCGCGTTCCGGCCGACCGCACCGCCCACCTGGCCAGACGCCCCCTCACCGGCCCCGCCCGGCGGGGCATAGCATCGGCCTCCGCATGGACACGATGACACTCTGGCACCTCACCGACGGGGAGTTCGCGGCGCTCGTCTGCGCCGCGCTGCTCGTCGGCTTCTCCAAGACCGCGGTGAGCGGCGCCAACACGGTCAGCCTCGCCGTCTTCGCCGCGGTGCTGCCCGCCCGCGCCTCCACCGGCGTGCTCCTGCCGCTGCTGATCGCCGGGGACGTCCTCGCCGTCCTGACCTACCGCAGGCACGCCCACTGGCCCACGCTGTGGCGGCTGTTCCCGGCGGTCGCCGCGGGCGTCGTCGTCGGCACCGTGTTCCTGATGTGGGCGGACGACGGCGTCGTCCGTACGTTCATCGGCGCGATCCTGCTGCTCATGACCGCGGTGACGGTGTTGCGGCGCCGCGCGGCCGACACGGAGCGCGCACCCGAGGAGGTCACCAGCCGCACCGGCCGCCTCACGGCCCGCTCGTACGGCGTGCTGGGCGGCTTCACCACGATGGTCGCCAACGCGGGCGGCCCGGTGATGTCGATGTACCTGCTGACCGCGGGCTTCCGCAAACTCGGCTTCCTCGGCACGTCGGCGTTCTTCTTCCTCATCGTCAACCTCTCGAAGGTGCCCTTCAGCGTCGGCCTCGGCCTCATCGACGGCCACTCCCTGCTGCTCGACGCCACGCTCGTCGGGTTCGTCGTACCGGGCGCACTGATCGGCAAGTGGGCCGTGAAACGGATCAACCAGCGGCTGTTCGACCAACTCGTGATCGTGGCGACCGTGCTGGGCGCACTGCAGCTCCTGCTGCGCTGAGGCCCGCACCCGCTCCCGTACGCTCGCGACATGCACGTCCTGATCCTCGGCGGCACCACCGAGGCCCGTGAACTGGCCGCCGCGCTCACCGCCCGCGGCGTCCGCGTCACGACCTCCCTCGCGGGCCGCGTCACCCGGCGCGGCGCGCTCGAAGGGGACGTACGCGTGGGCGGCTTCGGCGGCGCGGAGGGCCTCGCCGACTGGCTGCGCGCCGAGCGCGTGGACGCCCTGGCAGACGCCACGCACCCCTTCGCCGAGGCCATCACGGCGAACGCCGCCCGCGCGGCCGCCGCGACCGGTCTCCCCGCCGTGGTGCTGCGCCGCCCCGGCTGGCGGCCCGGACCCGGCGACCGCTGGCACCCCGTGGCCTCCCTGCCGGAAGCGGCCGCGCTGCTGCCCCGCCTCGGCCGCCGCGTCCTCCTCACCACGGGCCGCCTCGGCCTGTCCGCCTTCGCGCACCTCACGGACCTCGCCTTCGTCGCGCGCTCCGTGGAACCCCCCGCGCCGCCGACGCCCCCGCACACCCAAGTGGTCCTGGCCCGCGGCCCCTTCACCTACGCCGACGAGTACGCGCTGCTCGTCGAGCACGCCGTCGACGTCCTGGTCACCAAGGACAGCGGGGGAGCGGCCACGGCCCCCAAACTCGCCGCCGCCCGCGACCTGCGCCTTCCGGTCGTCGTCGTACGCCGCCCGCCCCTGCCCGAGGGCGTCCGCGCCGTCGCGGACGTACCGGCCGTCCTCGACTTCCTGAGCCCCGGCCGCGCCGCTACGCGTCCCCGGGACGCCGGCGCAGCAGATACGTGTCCATGATCCAGCCCTTGCGCTCGCGCGCCTCGGCACGCACCCGCTCGATCCGCGGCGCGGCCTCGGCGATCGGCCCGGACACGAGGATCTCGTCCGGGGTACCGATGTACGCGCCCCAGTAGATGTCCATGTCCTCGCCGGCATACCGGCGGAAGGCCTGGTGCGCGTCGAGCATCACCACCACGTCGTCCACATCCTCCGGGAAGCCTTCCGCGAGCCGCCGCCCGGTGGTGATCTGCACCGGCCCCGCCACCCGGTTCAGCCCCGTGCGATGCCGCGCGACCAGCGCCGACACACTGCTGATCCCCGGCACGACGTCGTACGTGAACCGCACCGCGCCGCGCGCCAGGACCTCCTCCAGAATCCCGATCGTGCTGTCGTACAGCGACGGATCGCCCCACACCAGGAACGCGCCGGTGCCGTCCTCGCCCAGCTCCCCGGCGATCATCCGCTCGTACAGCCCGGCGCGGGCGCTGCGCCAGTCGCCCACGGCGGGGGAGTAGGCGGCGCCGTCCGCACGGCGGTCCCGCTCGGGGTCGCGCGCCTCCACGACGCGGTACGTCCCCTCCGGCACGTGCGCGTCCAGCATGTCCCGGCGCAGCCGCGTGAGGTCCGCCTTCACCTCGCCCTTGTCGAGGACGAAGAACACGTCCGTGCCCCGCAGCGCCCGCACCGCCTGAAGGGTGAGCTGGTCGGGGTCGCCCGCGCCGATACCGATGACCTGAATCTTTCGCACGCCCCGAGTCTGCCGCACGGCCTTCGACGGGCGGGCCAGGGGTGGGCTCACCGCAGCCGGGGCGCGCTCCGCACCGCGTCGACCGGCCCGCCGCCCCGCTCCACCCGGTCGGCCAGCGAGCGCGCCCACGCCACGACACCGGCGGGATCCATCCCGTACGGCCGCTCCCGTCCCGGGCCCGCCGCCCACTCCTCGACGGCGCCCGCCCCGCGCCGCAGCAGCCGGGGCCCGCCCGTGACGTTGCCGCGGGCGCAGTGCGTGAGCCCCACGGCGACCTGCGCGAGCCCCCGCCACAACGCGCGTTCCTCCTCCGGGCCCGTCTTCCAGGCGTCCTCGAAGACCTCGTGCGCGTGGAACGGCCTGCCCGCGTCCAGCAGCCGCTGCGCCTCCGTGACGGTCACCTCCGGTGACCGCACGACGCCCTCGGGCTGCCGCGGCACGCCCTCCGCGCCGTACGGCAGGGGCCGCCCGAGCCCGTCCCGGGGCCGCGCGTTGCGCGCCCGCCCCGCATCGTCCCGGTCCCGCACGCCGGGCGCCGGTTCCGCCGCCGTGCCGTCCGTCCGGCCGCTGTCCGCGCGACTGCTGTCCATACGCCGATTGTGCCGGGCCGGACGCGATCCGCGCCCCCCGCGGGGCCCGCCCGGCGGCGCCTTCCGGGGCCGCACCCGGCCGCTTTCGGCGCACTCCGCCGGGTGGGGTAAAGTGCTCCTCGCGTGATCACGCGGGTCTCCGCGGGACGACGCACACCGGGACGTGGCGCAGCTTGGTAGCGCACTTGACTGGGGGTCAAGGGGTCGCAGGTTCAAATCCTGTCGTCCCGACGGTGAAGGAGGGCGTGA
This sequence comes from Streptomyces sp., assembly GCA_035710365.1. Lineage (GTDB taxonomy): Bacteria > Actinomycetota > Actinomycetes > Streptomycetales > Streptomycetaceae > Streptomyces. The sequence continues at coordinate 12,467 of DASTDN010000157.1, forward strand.
AGCCCGGCTCAGGGTCTTGTTCCCGCTTCGGCGGGGCAAGGCCCTGAGGTGTTTCTGTTCCG
>DASTDN010000158.1:0-3948 GCA_035710365.1 Streptomyces sp.
CCTGCGGGGCTTGGTGCGGGAGAAAGAGATCTCCTTCGACCTGCTGGTCGAGGCGATCGAGTCCGCCCTCCTCATCGCCTACCACCGCACCGAGGGAAGCCGCCGACACGCGCGCGTGGAGCTCAACCGCGAGACCGGTCACGTGACCGTGTGGGCGAAGGAGGACCCCGAGGACGTCGAGGAGGGCCAGACCCCCCGCGAGTTCGACGACACGCCGTCCGGCTTCGGCCGCATCGCCGCCACCACGGCCAAGCAGGTCATCCTGCAGCGGCTGCGCGACGCGGAGGACGACGCGACCCTTGGCGAGTACGCGGGCCGCGAGGGCGACATCGTCACCGGCGTGGTCCAGCAGGGCCGCGACCCGAAGAACGTGCTGGTCGACATCGGCAAGCTGGAGGCCATCCTGCCCGTGCAGGAGCAGGTGCCCGGCGAGACCTACCCGCACGGCCTGCGCCTGCGCTCGTACGTCGTCCGGGTGGCCAAGGGCGTCCGCGGCCCGTCCGTGACCCTCTCGCGCACGCACCCGAACCTGGTGAAGAAGCTGTTCGCGCTGGAGGTGCCGGAGATCGCCGACGGCTCCGTCGAGATCTCCGCCATCGCCCGCGAGGCCGGCCACCGCACCAAGATCGCCGTCCGTTCCACCCGCTCGGGACTGAACGCCAAGGGCGCCTGCATCGGCCCCATGGGCGGCCGGGTGCGCAACGTGATGGGCGAGCTGAACGGTGAGAAGATCGACATCGTCGACTGGTCGGACGACCCGGCCGAGATGGTGGCGAACGCCCTGTCGCCCGCCCGGGTGTCCAAGGTCGAGGTCGTCGACATGGCGGCCCGCTCGGCGCGCGTGACCGTGCCGGACTACCAGCTCTCCCTGGCGATCGGCAAGGAGGGGCAGAACGCCCGGCTCGCCGCCCGCCTGACCGGCTGGCGCATCGACATCCGGCCCGACACCGAGCAGCCCGCGCAGCAGCCCGGGCAGTCCGGAACGCAGCCCGCGTGACACCCGCGTCCCGGCCGGGGGAATGATCCAGGCCGGGCGCGGCTTGAATTACGACAACAACCGTTCGATTTTTGCCCCAAACGGGTGAGGTCAGTGCGGGGAGGTAGACTTAGCTGTGTCTGGCCGGACGCGAGCCCGTGCATGCCCTGAGCGCACGTGTGTGGGGTGCCGGGAGCGAGCGGCCAAGACCGAACTGCTGCGGACCGTGGCGATCGAGGGCGCATGCGTCCCCGACCCGCGCGGTACGCTGCCCGGCCGGGGTGCGTACGTACACCCCGCCCCGCTCTGTATCGACCAGGCGGTGCGCCGCCGGGCGTTTCCGCGGGCGCTGCGCGTCCCGGGGCCGCTCGACGTAATGGCGTTGCGCCGGCACGTCGAGCAGACACAGGGTTGCGGTCGGCGGCGATGAGCCCGCCGACCAGGCAACACGCACGTAAGACATATCGCACGGAACCCCGTGCGGTCTGGTACCTCGCGAGTCGAAAGCAGGTCGAGATTGCGATGAGCACTCGATGAGTACGCGATGAGTACGCCCATGAACTAGCGACGGTCCGGACGCAACCCGGACCTCAAAGGAGCGAAGTGGCTAAGGTCCGGGTCTACGAACTCGCCAAGGAGTTCGGTGTCGAGAGCAAGGTCGTCATGGCCAAGCTCCAGGAACTCGGTGAATTCGTACGTTCGGCGTCTTCGACCATCGAAGCGCCCGTTGTACGCAAACTGACTGACGCCTTCCAGGGCGGTGGCAGCGGCAAGTCCGCGAGGCCCACCCCGAAGAAGGCCGCCCCCAGGCCCGCCGCGCCGTCCCCGGCGCAGGCGGCCCGTCCGGCTGCCCCGGCACCGAAGCCGCCGGCCGCGCCGAAGGCACCCGCGGCGCAGCAGCCCGCTGCCCCGTCCTCCCCCGCGCCGGCTCCCGGTCCGCGCCCGACGCCGGGCCCCAGGCCCGCGCCGCGCCCGGCCCCGGCAGCTCCGGCCGCGCCCGAGTTCACCGCCCCGCCGTCGGCACCGGCCGCCCCGAAGCCGGGCGCGCGCCCCGGTGCCCCCAAGCCCGGTGGCCGTCCGGCCCCCGGTCAGGGCCAGCAGGGCGGCCAGGGCGGCCGTCCCGGTGGCCAGGGTGGCCGTCCCGGCGCTTCCGCGCCGCGTCCCGGCGCCCGTCCGGCGGGTCCCCGTCCGGGCAACAACCCCTTCACGTCCGGTGGCTCCACCGGCATGGCGCGCCCGCAGGCGCCCCGTCCGCAGGGCGGTCCGCGCCCCGGCGGCCCCGGCGCTCCCGGCGGCGGTCCCCGTCCGCAGGCTCCGGGCGGTCAGGGCGGCGGTCCCCGTCCCCAGGGTCCGGGCGGTCAGCGCCCCACCCCGGGTGCGATGCCGCGTCCGCAGGGCGGGCCCCGTCCCGGCCCCGGCGGTCCGCGTCCCAACCCCGGCATGATGCCGCAGCGTCCCGCTGCCGGCCCCCGTCCCGGCCCCGGTGGGGGTCGCGGTCCGGGTGGCGGCGCGGGCCGTCCCGGCGGCGCCGGCCGTCCGGGCGGCGGCGGCTTCGCCGGCCGTCCCGGCGGTCCCGGCGGCGGTGGCGGCCGACCCGGTGGCGGTGGCGGTTTCGCCGGCCGTCCCGGTGGTGGCGGCGGCTTCGGCGGCGGCGGTGGCCGTCCCGGCTTCGGCGGCCGTCCCGGCGGTCCCGGTGGCCGCGGTGGCACGCAGGGCGCCTTCGGCCGTCCCGGCGGTCCCGCGCGCCGCGGCCGCAAGTCGAAGCGGCAGAGGCGCCAGGAGTACGAGGCCATGCAGGCCCCGTCGGTCGGCGGCGTGATGCTGCCCCGCGGCAACGGCGAGACCATTCGCCTGTCGCGCGGTGCGTCGCTCACCGACTTCGCGGAGAAGATCAACGCCAACCCGGCGTCGCTCGTCGCGGTCATGATGAACCTCGGCGAGATGGTCACGGCCACGCAGTCCGTCTCCGACGAGACGCTGCAGCTCCTGGCCGACGAGATGAACTACACCGTTCAGGTCGTCAGCCCGGAGGAGGAGGACCGCGAGCTCCTGGAGTCGTTCGACATCGAGTTCGGCGAGGACGAGGGCTCCGAGGAGGACCTGGTCGTCCGCCCGCCGGTGGTCACCGTCATGGGTCACGTCGACCACGGCAAGACCCGCCTCCTCGACGCCATCCGCAAGACGAACGTCATCGCGGGCGAGGCCGGCGGCATCACCCAGCACATCGGTGCCTACCAGGTCGCCACCGAGGTCAACGACGAAGAGCGCAAGATCACCTTCATCGACACCCCGGGTCACGAGGCGTTCACCGCCATGCGTGCCCGCGGTGCGAAGTCGACCGACATCGCGATCCTGGTCGTCGCGGCCAACGACGGCGTCATGCCGCAGACGGTCGAGGCGCTCAACCACGCCAAGGCGGCCGACGTCCCGATCGTCGTCGCGGTCAACAAGATCGACGTCGAGGGCGCCGACCCCACCAAGGTGCGCGGTCAGCTCACCGAGTACGGCCTGGTGGCCGAGGAGTACGGCGGCGACACGATGTTCGTCGACATCTCCGCCAAGCAGGGGCTGCACATCGACTCCCTGCTGGAGGCCGTGGTCCTCACCGCCGACGCCTCGCTCGACCTGCGGGCCAACCCGAGCCAGGACGCGCAGGGCATCTCCATCGAGTCCCGCCTCGACCGCGGTCGCGGTGCGGTCTCGACGGTCCTCGTCCAGCGCGGCACCCTGCGGGTCGGCGACACGATGGTCGTGGGCGACGCCTACGGCCGTGTGCGCGCCATGCTCGACGACAACGGCAACAACGTCGCCGAGGCGGGCCCGTCGACGCCGGTCCAGGTCCTGGGCCTGACCAACGTCCCGGGCGCGGGCGACAACTTCCTCGTCGTGGACGAGGACCGTACGGCCCGCCAGATCGCGGAGAAGCGTGCGGCGCGCGAGCGCAACGCGGCCTTCGCCAAGCGCACGCGCCG
>DASTDN010000159.1:0-4437 GCA_035710365.1 Streptomyces sp.
CCCGTCACACGCGCACCCGCCAGAGGCCGCGCACCCGCATACTCCCTCCGGATCGCCATCAGACCCGGCATCTCATGCTCCGCCAGAGAAATCTCCTTGCGGCCGAACTCGGCCAGCGAAAGGTCAGCGACCTTGAAATCCTGTCGGTTCTCGACAGTCGTCATGCGAGCTGCTCCCTCGGGGTGTCGGTAGAGGTGGTTACGGCTGGTCTGCGCGGCGGCGGACACAGGGGTGCCCAAAGAAGGACACAGGCATGCCCGCGTGCGCGCAGCGCAGTCCGTCGGAGGCCCTCTCTCCCTCGGCCGGTCCGTCCTCGGACCGCCCGACCGCCATCAGCAGCGACGTCTGGCTCCCCACCAAGCTACACCGAGGGGCCCGGCCTCCCCCAGCCCGTCCGCGAACACATCACGCCGAACTGGCCGGGCCGGAACCGGCCCGTCGCCCTCTCCAGCCCCCCGGAAGCCTGCGTTCCGCAAGGCGTGGTACTCGCGGCGACTGTCGGTGCCCTACGGGGCCGGGCCGGGGACGGCGAAGGGGCCCGCCGGTGGTCGGCGGGCCCCTTCGGCAGGCGTGGGGGGGGTTAGTGGGCGGGGGCTCCCGAGGTGGGGCCGCCCGGCGTCGCCTCGGGGTCGGGGCCCTTGGCGGCCTCGGTCTCGCTGTAGATGTCGGGTTCGAGGTAGATCACGCGGGCGATCGGGACGGCTTCGCGGATGCGGGCCTCGGCGGCGTCGATGGCGGCGGCGACTTCGGCGGCCGTGTCGTCGTGGTCCACGGCGATCTTGGCGGCGACCAGCAGTTCCTCGGGGCCGAGGTGCAGGGTGCGCATGTGGATGATGCGGGTGACGGTGTCGCCGTCCACGACCGCGGCCTCGATCTTCTTGACCTGTTCGAGGCCGGCGGCCTCACCGAGCAGCAGCGACTTGGTCTCGGCGGCCAGGACGAGCGCGATCAGGATGAGCAGGACGCCGATGCAGAGGGTGCCGATGCCGTCCCAGACGCTGTCGCCGGTGAGCAGGGCGAGGCCGACGCCGCCGAGCGCGAGGACCAGGCCGACGAGCGCGCCGAGGTCCTCCAGCAGGACGACGGGCAGCTCGGGCGCCTTGGCGCGGCGGACGAACTCCGTCCAGGAGCGGTCGCCGCGCAGGGTGTTGGACTCCTTGATGGCAGTGCGGAAGGAGAACCCCTCCGCGATGATCGCGAAGACGAGGACACCGACCGGCCAGTACCAGTGCTCCAGCTCGTGCGGGTGCTTGATCTTCTCGTAGCCCTCGTACAGCGCGAACATGCCGCCGACCGAGAAGAGCACGATGGAGACGAGGAAGGCGTAGATGTAGCGCTCGCGGCCGTAGCCGAAGGGGTGCTGCGGGGTGGCGTGGCGCTGGGCCTTCTTGCCGCCGACCAGGAGCAGCGCCTGGTTGCCCGAGTCGGCGAGCGAGTGCACGGACTCGGCGAGCATCGACGAGGAGCCGCTGAAAAGGAACGCCACGAACTTGGATACCGCGATCGCCAGATTCGCGGCGAGTGCCGCAACGATCGCCCTGGTGCCGCCTGACGCGCTCATGTGTCCGCGTGTCCCTTCGCCTTCGTACATTGTGCAGTCCAGGCCTTTGCCCGGCCTTTGCCGAGGCCATTGTTGCAGCACGGTCCCACGGCGGTGCGGCGGTCCGCCCCGGGGGCCGGACCGGGCCCGGGGTCAGACCGCGACGGTCGCCCGGAAGACCGTACCGGGCCCGGACACTTCGGCCTTTTCGCCCGCCGGGACGAACACGGAGCGGCCGGGCGTCAGTTCGTGCTCGCCCGCCCGTACGGTGCCCGCGGCGCACAGCAGGATCTGCGGGGTGGCGACGGTCAGTTCGCGGGCGGCGCCGCCCTCGGGGAGGACATGGCGGGACAGGCGGAACTCGTCGGCCGGGGTCTCGTAGACCTCCTCGCCCCGGGGGGTGGCCTCCGGGCGCAGTACGCCGGGGCCGGCGGCTTCGAAGCGGACGACGCGCAGCAGTTCGGGGACGTCGACGTGCTTGGGGGTGAGGCCGCAGCGCAGGACGTTGTCGGAGTTGGCCATGATCTCGACACCGAGGCCGTGGAGGTAGGCGTGCGGGAGGCCGGCGCCGAGGTACAGGGCCTCGCCGGGCTGGAGCCGGACGTGGTTGAGCAGCATCGCGGCGATGACGCCGGGGTCGCCCGGGTAGTGGTGGGCGATGCCGGCGTAGGGCGCGTAGTCGCCGCCGAGGCGGTCGCAGGCGGCTGCGGCCTCGGCGACCGTGGCGGCCGTCTCCTCGCGGTCGGCGCTGAGGATCGCGGTGAACACCTCGCGCAGTGCCGCCTCCTCGGGCTGGGCGCGCAGCAGGTCGGCGTACGGCTTGAGGGAGTCGACGCCGAGGCCCTCGAAGAGTGCGGCGGCCGCGGCGGGGGCGCGGAAGCCGCACAGGCCGTCGAACTCGGTGAGGGCGCAGATGAGTTCGGGCTTGTGGCTGGTGTCCTTGTAGTTGCGGTGGGGGGCGTCCACGGGGACGCCGCGGCGCTCCTCGTCCTCAAAGCCCGCCTCCGCCTGCGCCGGGTCGGGGTGGACCTGGAGGGAGAGCGGGGCTCCGGCGGCCAGGATCTTCAGAAGGAACGGCAGCCGCGGGCCGAACCTGGCGACGGTCGCGGCGCCCAGTTCGCGTTCCGGGGCGGCCTCGATGACGTCCGGCAGGGTGCCGCGCGGGGTGCGGGAGGGTGCGCCCGGGTGGGCGCCCATCCACATCTCGGCCTGCGGTTCGCCGGTCGGTTCGACGCCGAGCAGGCCGGGGATCGCGGTGGTGGAACCCCAGGCGTAGGGGCGGACGATGTTGTCGAGGCGGTCCATGGCGTTCTCTGGTTCTCTCTGCCGGTCTCGGTGCGGGTACCCGCGGCGCGCGAGCGGGCTTGCGAGGGCCCCGGACCGGTTCTCACGGGGGTGCGTGGTGACGCCGGTCCGGTTCCGGGTGCCGCGGCGGGGGCGTCGGGGGCAGGTCAGTCCCTCGATGCGAGCGCCAGGTAAACGGCGGCGAAATCCGTGATGGCGATCAGTTCGGCGAGGGTGGTGAGTTCGCCGCCTTCCTGCGGTTCGAGTTCGCTGATGGGCGTGTCGTGGCCGAGGGCCAGGTCACGGGCGGCGGGGGCGGCGGAGATGCCGCCGATCGGGCGGTCGCGGAGCAGTACCACGCGCGCGTGCAGGGCGGGCGGTTCCTCGACGCGGTCGCGGAAGAAGTCGCCGGGGTCGGAGCCGGCCGCCAGCGGCCCGGCTAGCAGGGCGCTGTGCGCGGCGAGCGCCTCGGGCAGTTCGGCGACGACCGCGGGTACGCCGGACAGTTCGGCGAGCGCGGAGGCGAAGCGGCGTCCGGCGGGGCCCGCCGAGGTGCCTTCCGTCCAGACCAGCGGAAGCGCGTCGGCGAGCTCGGCGGCGAGGGTCTTGGCGGGATTGCTGTAGGTGACGACGGCCGGTCCGCAGCGCTCGGCCACGAGGTCGAGACGGTCGGCGACCTGGTCGAGGGCGTCGCGGGGCGCGCTGAGCAGGCCGGTGCGGTCCAAGAGGGCGAGGAGGGGGGTGAGCAGGGCCCACAGAACGCCGGGTGCGGACGCGGCGAGGGGTTCCTCCTGGTCGTAGGGGGAGGTCGCCAGGGGGACGAACAGGCCGCGCGAGCCGTTCGCCGACTCGGCGAGCGGGGTGCCGGCCGGGGCGACGGCGACGACGGCGCAGCCGCGGCGGTAGGCCTGCTCGGCGAGCAGGGACAGGCCGGGCTCGGTGCCGTCCGGGGTGGCGATCAGCAGCAGGTCGACGGAGCCGGCCCAGCCGGGCAGTTCCCAGCGCAGGGCGCCCGCGGCGGGGGCGACGCCGGTGGGGGCGAGGCGGGTCACCGGGCTGCCGGCGCCGGCGAGCGTGCCGAGCAGGTCGGCGGCCTGGGTCGCCGCAGCGCCGGGGCCCGCGATGAGCACGGCGCGGGGGCGGCCGTCGGGCCGTAGGTCGTATATGCCCGCCTCGGCGGCGTGCCGGGTGGCGGTGCGGACCCGGGCGCCCGCCTCGGCGGCGCCGCGGAGCAGTCCGCGGTGGTCGGCCTCGGCGAGCCCTTCCGGGCTGTCGAGCAGCGATTCGTCCAGCATGTGCGGCGGCCTCCGATCGCCGGGACGTCGATTACGCGGGGCGCCGGGCCTCGTCGACGAGCAGGACGGGGATGCCGTCGCGGACGGGGTAGGCCAGGCCGCATTCCTGACCGGTGCAGATCAGCTCGCTGTCCTGCTCCTCGAGGGGGGCGTGGCAGGCGGGGCAGGCGAGGATCTCCAGGAGACCGGCTTCGAGCGGCATGGGGTGTCCCTTCGGACGGCGGTGGGATGGCGGGTCGGTTGCGGGTCGTCCGCGCGGTCTGCGGGCCGCAGGTCGGTGGTTCGACGGAGGATCTGCCGGTCAGGGTACCGCCGGTG
>DASTDN010000160.1:0-3630 GCA_035710365.1 Streptomyces sp.
ACACTGGAAGTCTAGGGGGTGCCGCGGAACACGCTCTGGGACTACTTGAAGAAGGCGATGCCGTCGTCCGGCATGTCGTCGGGGAGGGCCTTGGCCCAGCGCTCGACGTCCTCGGGGGTGACGACCTTCTTCAGGTGCGCCGACATGTAGGGGCGCAGCTCGACCTCGGGGGTCTGCTTCTCGCCGACCCACATCAGGTCGCTCTTGACGTAGCCGTACAGCCGCTTGCCGCCGGTGTAGGGCCGGGAGGCGGCCGTGCGGGCCACGGCGTCCGTGACCAGGTCGATCTGGGGCTTCTTGTCGGCCAGCTCGCCGTACCAGACCTCGACGACACCGTCGTCGCGGACCATGGTGACCTCGACCTTGCGGTCGCCGTCGATCCTCCAGTAGCCGTGCTCGGACTCCAGCGGCCGCACCTTGTTGCCGTCGCCGTCCAGGACCCAGGTGTGCGAGACGTACTCCAGGAAGTCCCGGCCGTCGTGGGAGAAGGTGACCTCCTGCCCGAAGTTGCACTTCTCGGCGCCGGGGAAGTCGTGGACGCCGGCGCCCGCCCAGTCACCGAGCAGGAAGGCGAGCGGGACGAGGCCCTTGTGGAGGTCGGACGGGATCTCGATCATGAGCTGCTTTTCTTCGGGTGCGTACGGGGGGCGGCCGGGGTCAGTGCTGGCCCTGGTACAGCTTCTTCACGACCAGGCCGGTGAAGGCGAGGACGCCGACGGCGACCATGACCAGCAGGATTTCGAAGAGAAGTTCCACGGGGTGCTCCTCGGTGGGCGGAGGGTGCGGGACAGGGGCCGGGCCCCAGCTTACGCGGCCGGACCCCGGGTCTCTCGTGCGAGGTCCGCCGGGGAAACCGGCGACGACCGGCTTACGATTCGGGCATGGCGAAAAAGCTCGTGATCAAGGTGACCGCGGGGGCCGACGCCCCCGAGCGCTGCTCCCAGGCCTTCACCGTCGCGGCGGTGGCCGTGGCCAGCGGTGTCGACGTGTCCCTGTGGCTGACGGGCGAGTCCGCCTGGTTCGCGCTGCCGGGGCGTGCCGCGGAGTTCGCGCTGCCGCACGCGGCGCCGCTGCCCGAGCTGCTGGACGCGCTGCTCGCGGGCGGCCGGGTCACCCTGTGCACGCAGTGCGCGGCCCGCCGGGACATCTCGGAGAAGGACGTGATCGAGGGCGTCCGGATCGCGGGGGCGCAGGTCTTCGTGCAGGAGGCGACGGCGGACGGCGCCCAGGCGCTCGTCTACTGAACCCCGCGGGGCCTCACCGGCGGCGCTTGCCGTCCAGCTCGTCCCACCACTCGTCGGACTGCGGGTCGCCGGACGGGTCGTCCCACCAGCGGTCCTCGGGGCCGCGCCGGTTGGCGACGACGGCGGCGAGCGGCGGGATGACCATGGCCACCACGCACATGCCGACAGCCACCGGGACCGACCAGAGCCGCACGACGCCCCAGGCCAGGACGAAGAGCGTGAGGCACGTCCCCATCAGGGCGAAGTACATGTGACGCCGGCGTGCGTACATGTCTCCAGCGTAGGTCCGTGACGCGCGCCCGGGAGGGCACCGAACCGGACACGCGGGCCGCGGGAGCGCCGGAGGGCCGCACCCCGGGGACTTGGGGTGCGGCCCGTGGGCGTTCCGGTCGCCGGACCGCGGTGGCGGCCTCGGTCAGACCGCGATGGCGACCTCGGCCAGACCGCCCTGCCGGGCGACGACCTCGCGGTCGGCGGTGGCGCCGGGCACGAGGGCACGGACGGTCCAGGTGCCCCCGGCCGCGTAGAAGCGGAACTGTCCGGTCGCCGAGGTGGGCACCTCGGCGGTGAACTCGCCGGTCGAGTCCAGCAGACGCACGTAGCCCACCACGGGCTCGCCGTTCCTGGTCACCTGACCCTGGATGGTGGTCTCACCGGGCTTGATCGTCGAGGCGTCCGGGCCGCCGGCCTTCGCACCGCACATGTCGTACTCCTGAAAGGTCTGAAGGGGTCTGGAGAGGTCGGTCGGACCGGCGTCACTTGCCGGCGCCGAGCTCGATCGGCACGCCGACGAGGGAGCCGTACTCGGTCCAGGAGCCGTCGTAGTTCTTGACGTTCTCCACGCCGAGCAGCTCGTGCAGCACGAACCAGGTCAGGGCGGAGCGCTCGCCGATGCGGCAGTAGGCGATGGTGTCCTTGGCCAGGTCGACCCGCTCCCCCGTGTACAGCTCCTTCAGCTCGTCGTCCGACTTGAAGGTGCCGTCGTCGTTGGCGTTCTTCGACCACGGGATGTTGCGGGCGCTCGGGACGTGGCCCGGACGCTGGGACTGCTCCTGCGGCAGGTGGGCCGGGGCGAGGAGCTTGCCGGAGAACTCGTCGGGCGAACGGACGTCGACCAGGTTCTGCGAGCCGATCGCGGACACGACGTCGTCACGGAAGGCGCGGATGGAGGTGTCCTGCGGCTCGGCCCGGTACTCGGTCTTCGCGCGCTCGGGCACCTCGTCGCCGGGGACCAGCTCGCGGGCGTCCAGCTCCCACTTCTTGCGGCCGCCGTCGAGGAGCTTGACGCTCTCGTGGCCGTAGAGCTTGAAGTACCAGTAGGCGTACGAGGCGAACCAGTTGTTGTTGCCGCCGTAGAGGACCACGGTGTGGTCGTTGGCGATGCCCTTCTCCGACAGGAGCTTCTCGAAGCCCGCCTGGTCGACGAAGTCGCGGCGGACCGGGTCCTGGAGGTCCCGCGTCCAGTCGATGCGGACCGCGTTCCTGATGTGGTTCTTGTCGTACGCGGACGTGTCCTCGTCGACCTCGACGATGACGATGCCGGGGTCGTCCAGGTGCTCCTGGAGCCAGTCGGCATCGACCAGGACGTCGGTGCGGCTCATGCTGTTTCTCCTCCGGGGCAGGTGCGGCGGGGCGTGCGGGGGCATGTGCACGGGGTGTGCGCGGAGTCCGGGGCGGGGTGCGCGCTCGGGTGCTCGGGCGGCACGCGGCGCACGGACGCCCTCGTCCGGGGCGGGGGAACGCGGAAGGCTCGGAGCTTCCGCTCAGAAGGTGCGACAGAGCATGGCGGCGACGCGGCACAGGTCCACTGCCCGCCGCTTCGTGAGATCCGCCTGGCGCTTCATGCCCTCGATCGTAAGGACGGTGGGGCGGGCATGTCACCGGCGTGTCGCATTGTGAGACCCGATCATCCGCATCATGGAATGAACGCGTCGGAAAAGGCACCCCCGCAAGGCTCCCGGCTGTGGGCGGCCCCCGTCACGGCTGAGGGGCGGACACGGCCGTCTCGCGTACCGGACAGGGGGGCGGAGGGAGAACCGGAGCCGGGCATGCGGGCGCGCCGCGCCACCTCGCACGGACCGGACGACCGCGGGGGCGAGGCCGGAACCTCAACAGGTCCCGGAGCGGGGCATACGGGCGCCGCGTCGCCTCTCGCCTAACGGACAACTGCGGAGGCGAAACCGGAACCTCAACCGGACTCGGAACCGGGCACGTGGGCGCCGGGCCGCCCCTCGCCCACAGGACGACCGCGGAGGCGAAACCGGAACCTCAACCGGACCCGCAGCCGGGCACGCGGGTGACGCGCCGCCGGGCCCTCGCGGGGCAGCCGCCCGGACGGTTCGTTCAGCCGGCCAGACGGACGTCCGTACCCTTCACCGAGATCTCC
>DASTDN010000161.1:0-6146 GCA_035710365.1 Streptomyces sp.
GTCGCCGGACTGCATCGCGCGGCGCATGGCCTCGGCGAGACGGCCGAGGGGTGATCCGGCGGGGGTGCCGGGCCCGGCGGGCGAGAAGACCCGGAGGACGACGGCGTCGAGCCCGGAGCCGAGGACGAGTTCGGTGGCGGCGAGCTTGCTCACGCCGTAGGGGCCGCCGGGCCGGGGCACGGCGTCCTCCGCCGTGGACGAACCGGGCTGGCTGGGGCCGTACTCGGCGCTGCACCCGATCTGCACCAGGCGGGCGCCGCAGCCGCTGCGGCGCAGGGCCTCGCAGACGGTGGCGACGGCGACGGTGTTGTGCCGGGTGAGTTCGCGGGCACCGCCCCGGGTGGCGCCCGCGCAGTTGACGACGACTCCGGGATGGACGGCGTCGAGGAAGCGGGTGAGCGCGCCGGGGCTGCCGGTCGCGAGGTCGAAGCGGACGTCGGCGTCGTCGCCGCGGCCGAGCGCGGTGAGCTGGACGGCCGGGTCGGCGAGCAGGCGGTCGGCGACGTGGCGGCCGAGGTAGCCGCCTGCTCCGATCAGCAGAACCCTCATCGGGCGGCTCCCTCGATGCGTGCGCCGACGGGTGCCGGGGCACCGGGGCGGGAGGTGGTCATGGGGTGGTCTCCTTCAGGGTGGTGGTGCCGAAGGGGCGGTGCGGGTGCCTGCGCCGGCGGGGCACGGGCCCGTGGGCGCCGCGCGGCGGGGCGACGGCGTCCGCCGGGGACGCGCCACGCGGCGGCACGGGCCGGCCGGGGGCCGGTCGTACGGCGGCACGGGGTACGGGGTCGCGTCGTGGGCGGCTGGCCCGGCCGGCGGGGACCCGGGCGCACCGGGCGCGAAGCCGGTGCCCGGGGGCGCACGTCGGGCCGTACGCGGCGACGCGCACCAGGGTGCGCGGTCCACGGCGCGTCAGCACGGGCGCTCCGACGTGGCGTGGGCCCGGGCCCGGGTCAGTTTCCGGGCCGCGTGGATCAGCAGGGTCAGGGCGGTCGCTCCGCAGGCCAGGGTGGGTACGGCGGACGGCCCCCAGGTGACCGCGAGGGTCTCGACGGGGACGGCCAGCAGGCCGAAGCCGGGCAGGCGTCCGGCGAAGACGGAGGCGAGGGCGAGCCCTTCGGCGGTGGCGGCGGCGGTGAGGGCCAGCGCCGGGGCCCGCCGGAAGCCGTGGACGGTGAGGAGCCGGGCGAGGAACAGCAGCGCTCCGAGGGTGAGGACCCGGGCGTAGGCGGCGGGCTCGCCGAGGACGGTGCCGCAGAGGGCGACGAGGACGGCCAGCGCGCCGAGGAACAGCCCGACGGCACCGAACAGCGGCGGCCGTACGCGGGCGGCGAACTCCTCCGGGCCGCGGCCCGCCACGGCGCGGCGGGCGCGCACGGCGAAGAGGTGGGCGCACCAGGCGGCGGGCGCACAGCCGAGGGCGAGGGCCGGCGCCGGGACCACGGCGAACGGCCAGGGGCCGTCGGCATCCCCGGTGGGCAGGCCGTCGGGGCCGCCCATGACGGCGGCGGCCAGCACGCCGTCACCGAGGAGGGCGTAGCCGACGAGCCAGCAGGTCCAGAAGCCGGTGCCGTGGCCGGGCGCTTTGGCCGCGGCTCCGCGGTGCCCGGGGCTCAGAGGGCCCCGCCTCAGCACCGCGCGCAGGCTCACCACCACGGCGAGGGTGCCCGCCGCGGCCACGAGGAGGCGGTCCTGCCCGTCCGTGGACCGCAGGGCGGCCACGGCCGCCGCGCACAGCGCACCGGGCAGCAGGACGAGGGCCACCCAGCGGGTGCGCACCGGGGGAAGCGCCGGTGCCCCCGGCCCCGGCGGCACCTCGGCGTCCCGGGGCACGCGGGCGTACATCTCCGGCGCGCACGAGAAGACGTCCCGGTGCCTGAAGCGGGCCGCCGTGCGGTCGGTGACGCCGTGGGCCTCCGGGCCCGCCGCGATCTCCAGGGCGTCGACGGCGCGTTCGCACAGGTCCCGGTGCCGGCGCAGCAGTGCCTTGACCGGGTCGGCGGCCCGGCGGGGCGAGGCCTGCCACCGTCCGCCGCCCGCCGGACGGGCCCGGGGCAGGGCGCCGGCACCGGGCACGCCGCCGGGCCCGTCCCCGGCCGCGGGCAGGTCCGGTGGCGTCTCCCCCGGCGGCCGGTCCGGCCGGTCGTCCCGGCCGCCCGGACCGTCCGACGCACCGGGCACGCGGGGTCCTCCGCGACCGTTCATCCGCGTCCCCCCGGAGCAGCGGCCCGCGCCGGAGCACCGGCCGGTTCACCGGTGGAGCCCGCGCCCCGCTCCCGGCCCGCGCCGGGCTGCGGGCCCCGGCCCGCCGTCACGGGCCCCCCGGCCCCGCGCCCCGCGCCCCGCGGGCCCGCACCGGCCCACCGGCCGGGTACGCGCGACTCGGCCGGCGCGGCGAACGGCAGCCGGGCCCCGGCTTCATCGGGGACGACCCCCCGGACCGGGCTGTGCGAGACGCCCCCCAGGTCGTTGTCATGGAACGCGGTGACGTACTGCCCGACGGTGCGCGGTTCCGGCGCGCGGGCGCGGTCGGTGGCACCGAGGCGTTCACGGCCCTCCGGGTCGCGCAGCAGTGCCCCGCACGCCTCCGCGAGCGCCCGGGGCGTGCGGGGAGGCGCGACGAGACCCGTACCGCCGATCACCGCCGCCACCGCGCCGACGTCCGTGGAGACCGTCGCGCACCCGCGGAGCACGGCCGCGACGAGCCCGGCCGTGAATCCCCCGACGGCGCCGGAGGAGACGACGACAGCGCCGGAGGCGTGCGTGACAGCGACAGCGACAGCGACAGCGACAGCGACAGCGACAGCGACAGCGACGAAACGGTCCGCCTCGGCGCTGTGGAACGGGGCGGGTCCGCCGGCGGACCCCGGCGCGCACGCGACGGACGCCGGGGCCGAGCGGCACTCGGCGAAGCGCCGACGCGCCCGGCGCCCGTACGTCACCCCGTCCTCCTCGGCGCTCCGAAGGAGCGCGGTGCGCAACCGCGCGCCCCGGGGCGGCAGCGGGGCGTGGCCCGCCTTCTCCCGGCGCGGGCCACGCCTGAGCGCGTGGGCGTCGGACTCGTGCTGCCGGAGCCCGCGCACCCGCCGGTCGCACCAGAGGCGGCCGTCACCGCTCACATGCGGGCAGCCACCCTCCGTAAGCAGTCCGATGCGCACGAGTGCACCCCCGATCTCCCTTCCAGGGAGCCGCCGTTGACCCGGCGGCTCGCAGCGGCAACGAACGTACGCGGACCGGGCGGTGCCGCGCCGGACGGTTGTCCGCCGCACCACCGGAAGGGGTGAACGGTCGTGACTTTCCGGCGCCCCGCGCGTTCCGTCGCCCTACGGGTTCAGGTGGACACGTAACGTGACATCGCGGCCAACGGCCGACGGGCCGGCGGCACGGCGCACTCGCCGCCCGTCACCGCACGCACCCGTCAACCGGGGGCGGGCGTCAACGCGCGGGCCCCCGGGCGGGCGGGCCGGTCAACGCCCCGGGTAGGGCCAGGCGTTGGGCAGGCAGCGGATGCCGTCGTGCTCCAGGAACTTCGTCTGCTGCTGCATGACCGGCGCGAGGTCACCCTTCTTGTCGCAGGTGACGTGCCCGTAGCCGAGGCGGTGGCCGACCTCGTGGTTGATGAGCATCTGACGGTAGGCGTGGATGCTGTCGTCGCCGAACGTCCCGGACCCCTGCGCCCAGCGGTAGGCGTTGACCATGACGCGCTGGGTGGCGGCCGAGTCGCAGGAGACGTTGTCGACGGTGGTGTCGAGCCCGGACCTGGCGCACCAGTCGGCGGTGGTGCCGGGGCTGGCGAGGGTGATCACGAAATCGACGTCGCCGGAGTGCACCCGCTCGAAGGTGCGGGCGCCGTTGTGGGCCCAGCTCCGCTCGTCGTTCAGCGTCTTCTGCACGGCCCGGGCGAACAGCTCGGCGTCGAGCCCGAGCCCCTCTTCGACGTCCACGCGGTACCGGAACTTCCGCCCCTTGCCGGGGGCCCGCTCCAGACCGGCCACGGCCTCGAACTTCCCCGACCCCTTCAGCTCCGCGCCCAGCGGGTACGTCCGGGACATCTGCTGCTCGTACGTCAGCGGCGCGGGCCGTGCGTCGCCGGGGGCGGAGTCGTCCGCGTCCAGGGAGTGGCCGGCGGACGACCGGGACCGCGGGCCGGAGCCGTCGGCCCCGTCGGCCACCTGACCGGCCACGACGACGGCGAGCACGGTGGTCACGGCGGCGGCCGCGATTCCGGTGAACGTCCGCCCCTTGCCGCCCCTGGCCTGCGCGGACCCGCCGGCCGGCGGCACGTCGCCGTCCCCGCCGTCGCCGTCCGCGCGAAGCGTGCGGGCGTCGGCGGCGTCCTCACCGGAGGCAGACCGGCCCGGACGGGACGCGGAGGCCGCGAACACGTCGTCCTCGTCCTCGTCGAAGGCCTCCAGATACTCCGGCCGGGGTCCGGCCGGCGGCGCGTGCCGCTGCCGCGGGATGGGCACACCGGAGGGACCGGGCACGCCGGGTGCTCCGGACGCTCCGAGCGGCCCCGCCGCGCCGTACCCGGCACCGGTCCGCCCGTCCGGGCCGCCCCAGCCGCCACCGCCCTCGTGCTGCTCGGGATGACCGCCCCGCACCTGGGGGACACCGTGCGCGGGGGTCCCGCCGGAACTCCCCGGCACCCCCTGGGCCGGCGTCCCGCCCGGGAAGCGCGGCACACCGTGCACCGGGGTGCCGTCCGGGAAGCGCGGCGCGTCGCCGCCCCGGGCGGGCGTCCCGTCCGGCGGCCACCCGCCTCCCTGACCGGCCGGAGCGGCAGGCGCCGGACGGGTCCGGGGAGCCGGGGTCACGGCCTCGGCGCCGTCGGCGGGCGCCCGCCCCCTGCCCTTGCCCCTCGCCCCGGAACCCGTCCCCTTCGCGCCGGAGGAAGCCTGCGTACCCGCTGTCCCCGATGTCTCCGCCGTGCCGCGCTTGGGAGCCGGCCCGCGACGGCTGTGCCGTCCCACGTCTCGCTTCAGCCCCTCGCACTCTTGTCGGCACCGTCCGTGCCGCCCGCGCCGCCGCTGTCCGCGAGCAGCTCCCGGAACGCCGTCGCCACCGTCCCGGGATATTCCATCATCGCCACATGGCCCGCCTCCGGGAGGGTCAGCAGCCGGGAGTCCCGGAAGGCGCGGGCGGCCCGCTGCGCCATGCGGAAACCGACGAGCTGGTCCCGGCCGCCGTAGATCAGCAGCGTCGGCGCGAGGACCCGCTCGGCCTGGCGCCACAGCCCCTGCTGCCCGCCCAGGGTGTACGCGTTGACGATCCCGCGCGCGGAGCGCGCCGTCGCGTCCCAGAAGT
This sequence comes from Streptomyces sp., assembly GCA_035710365.1. Taxonomy (GTDB): domain Bacteria; phylum Actinomycetota; class Actinomycetes; order Streptomycetales; family Streptomycetaceae; genus Streptomyces. The sequence continues at coordinate 5,302 of DASTDN010000161.1, forward strand.
ACGGCAGCCGCAGCCTGCGCTCCATCTCCTCCACGGCGTTGCGGAAGCCCTCCGGGCTCACCCGCCCGGGATCGCCGTAGCAGAGCGCGAGGACGGCCCGTACCCGCTGCTCCACCGTCCACCGCCGGGTGATCCGCGTGAACAGCGCGGCGACGCCGGGCAGCGCCAGCAGCCCGGTCGGTACGGCGCTGCGCTGGACGCGGATCTCCGGCAGCGCCGGGGAGACGAGCGTGAGCGTGCGCACGAGGTCGGGCCGGACGGCGGCGACCCGGGTGGTGACCGCGCCCCCGAGGGAGTTGCCGAAGAGGTGCACGGGGCCGCGTCCGGCCGCGTCGAGGTAGCGGATGACCGCGCGCGCGTGGCCGGTTATGGAGTAGTCGCCGTCGTCCGGCGGCGGGGAGTCGCCGAAGCCCGGCAGGTCGACCGCCTCGCCGTCCACGACGTCGGCCAGCAGCGGCGTCAGCGCCGACCAGTCCAGCGAGGAGCCGCCGAGCCCGTGGACGAACAGCGCGGGCGGCGCCCCCGTGCGTTCCGCGGGCCGCGACCGCACCGTGAGCGTGACCCCGGGCAGCTCGACCGACCTGAGGCTCTCCCCCTCGGCGACCCGCACGGGCGCCACCCGCGGAAGGACTTGCGGGGCCTGCGGGGACGGAAGACCGGTCGAAGACATGCGGCAATGTTACGAGACGATCACGCGCGGGTTCATGTGTCGGGGGTCACAGAATCAGCCGTCCTGCGAGAACCGGCCGCGCCGGGGTACCCGCGATACCCACCCACCCCCACAGGGAGCTCCTCATGGCTGTAGATCCGACCGGTCCCGAGTCCTTCGAGACGGCGGAGGACTT
>DASTDN010000162.1:0-3429 GCA_035710365.1 Streptomyces sp.
TGTCACGCCGCCGCGTCGAAGCCGGTGTCACGGGCCAGCTTCTTCAGCTCCAGCAGCGCGTGCTTCTCGATCTGCCGGATGCGCTCACGCGTGAGTCCGTGCTCCTTGCCGACCTCGGTCAGCGTGCGCTCCCGGCCGTCCTCGATGCCGTACCGCATCTTGATGATGGAGGCCGTGCGATGGTCGAGACGGCCGATGAGGTCGTCCAGTTCCTCGCTGCGCAGCAAGGTGAGGACCGACTGCTCGGGGCTGACCGCCGAAGTGTCCTCCAGCAGGTCGCCGAACTGGGTCTCGCCCTCGTCGTCCACCGACATGTTCAGCGAGACCGGGTCACGGGCCCAGTCGAGCACGTCGGTGACGCGCTCCCCCGTGGAACCGAGTTCGGCGGCGATCTCCGCGGGCTCCGGGTCCCGGCCGTGCTCACGGTTGAACTCGCGCTGCACACGCCGGATCCGGCCCAGCTCCTCCACGAGGTGGACGGGCAGCCGGATCGTACGCGACTGGTCCGCTATCGAGCGGGTGATGGCCTGGCGGATCCACCACGTCGCGTACGTCGAGAACTTGAAGCCCTTGCGGTAGTCGAACTTCTCGACGGCGCGCACCAGGCCCGCGTTGCCCTCCTGGATCAGGTCCAGCAGGGGCAGGCCGCTGCGCGGGTAGCGGCGGGCGACGGCGACGACCAGGCGGAGGTTGGACCGGATGAAGACGTCCTTGGCCCGCTCGCCCGCGGCGATCAGGGCCTGGAGTTCCTCGCGGGTGGCGTCGGTCTTCGTGTCCTCGAACCCGTCGAGGACCTGCTGTGCGAAGACCCCCGCCTCGATGGTCTGGGACAGCTCGACCTCCTTGGCGGCGTCGAGCAGCGGTGTGCGCGCGATCTCGTCGAGATACATCCCGACCAGGTCGCGGTCGGCGGCCTCGCCGCCGCGGGCGCGGACACCGCTTGCCGCCTGGGCCGTCTCTCCCCCGGAGCCGGAAGCCCGGAGGGCACCCCCATGGGCGGACTGACGACGGGCGACGGCGCGGGTTGCCATGCGTGCTCCCTTGCGGTAGTTGGCTGGCGGGTGGTTCTTCAGTGCTTCGGCACTCTGGTCGAGTGCCCGGCATCTGAGGGAAACAACGACTGGAAACGGGACAGAATTCCCAACCTGTCCCCCGAATTTTCTGATCATGCAGTACCCTGTCGGCCCGCACGGGGCTCGGCGCCGCAACGGCCCTCACGGAGTCCCAGGTCAGCCCCGGGATCCGGGGCCGCGCCAGGGCTCTCGCAGGCCCTCGCCGCCGTCGCGGTCCCCTCGCCCGAGTGGCGGGTTCCCCGGATCGCCCTCGACCCTCACCCGAGTAGACGAATCGCGCGTCCCGAAAGTTGCCGGACGCCCGCGACGCCTTCCCGCACCCGCCCTCCGCCTGCTCGCTCCCGACCGTCACCCCGTCGGCCGGCCGCTCTCGGCGGCCGCCCCGCCCGTCGCCTCCCGCTCGCCCCTCCCGGGCCGCTGCGGGGCGGTCCCGCAGCTCAGCCGAACTGCACCGAACGCTTCGCCAGCCCCATCCAGAAGCCGTCGATCACGGACCGCTGCGCGTCCAGGTCGCCGGTCGCGTCCGCCGCGCCCATGGCCACGAACAGTGGCGCGAAGTGTTCGGTGCGCGGATGGGCCAGCAGTCCCGCGGGCGAGGTGTGCGCGAAGTCCAGCAGAGTGTCGACGTCACCGGCGTCCAGCGCACGCCGTCCCCAGTCGTCGAACTCCGTCGACCAGGCCGGAATTCCCTCCTGCCGCAGCGCGGCCAGATTGTGCGTGAAGAAGCCGGAGCCGACGATCAGTACGCCCTCGTCGCGCAGCGGCGCCAGCTTCCGGCCGGTCTCCATGAGCCGCACCGGGTCGAGGGTGGGCAGGGAGACCTGGAGGACGGGGATGTCGGCGTCCGGGTACATCTCGACGAGCGGGACGTACGCACCGTGGTCGAGGCCCCGGCCGGGGATGTCCTGGACGGGCACACCGGGGGCACGCAGCAGCTTGCGCACGGATGCGGCGAGCCCGGGGGCGCCCGGGGCGTCGTAGCGCACGCGGTAGTAGTGCTCGGGGAAGCCCCAGAAGTCGTGGACGAGGGGAACCGGCCGGGTGGCCGCGAGGGCGAGGGGGGCCTCCTCCCAGTGGGCGGAGACGACGAGGATCGCCCGGGGGCGGGGCAGGCGGGCGGACCAGGCGGCGAGTTCGCCGGGCCAGACGGGGTCGTCCGCCAGTGGCGGGGCGCCGTGACTGAGGTAGAGGGCGGGCATGCGCTCGCGGTCGGCGGGTTCCCGGGTGACGGCGGACATGTCGGCGGCTCCAAGTACGTGAAGACTCGATCTCCGCACACCACGGTAGGAGCTTTTTGTTTAATGTTCAAATAGCCAGGTCATGCAGGGGCCGCGTGAACAGGGCACCCGCTCCCGCCCCGGCACCCCACCGCACGGGCCCGTCCCCGGCCCTCCCGTGACCCTCGTCCCGCCCGCCGGGGCTGCGGGGCGGGGCGCGGGGCCCGCCGGGCACTACCCACGATCGGTCCGCCCCAGCGCGCGTCCGCGCGCCTCCCGCCCCAGGCTGATGGCCAGGGGTGCGGCCGCTGACCGGCGGCTGTCCCGGAGCAAGGGGCCCGTATGGAGCCGAAGCCGACCGGCCGCCGAAGCCGGATACGTACCCGCCGCGTGGCCGCCTTCGCCTCCGTGACCGCCCTGACCCTCGCCGTCGGCAGCTCGACCGGCAGCGGCCACCTCTCGCCCGGCTCCTCCAGGGCGGGCCCGAACCCGGTCGTCCTCGGCCGGTCCTCGGCGCTCGGACCCTGCATGATCAGCGGTAAGAGCGACGTCCAGATGTCCGAGGGCGTCCCCACCCGCCGCGGCTACACCCGCTCCACCGGCACGGTCCGCGCCCTCAACCTGATGATCGACTTCTCGGACGCGCCCGGCCGGGGCCGCGCCCTCGACCGGTTCCGCGAGTTCTTCCCGCAGACCCAGGACTGGTTCCGCACCAGCTCGTACGGCCGCCTCGCCTACCACCCCGAGGTCCCCATCCGGCACTGGCTGCGCATGCCGAAGCCCTTCCGGTCGTACGACATACAGCGCGGCGCGCCCTTCGACCCGGGCTACCGGGAACTCGTCCGCGACATCGTGGCGCAGGCCGATCCCCGGGTGGACTTCGGGGCGTACGACCTCCTGAACGTGCTGGTGACGCCGAACGCGGGTCCCTCCGCGCTGGACACCGTCCTGTCCGTCACCTTCGCCGGCAACACCGACGCCCCCACCGCCGACGGCGTCCCGGTCTCCAACGCGTCCTTCGTCTACTCCCGCCAGGACGACGGCTCCGGCTCCTACCACCGCACCGGCTACCGCGTACTGCCCCACGAGAACGGGCACGTCTTCGGCCTGCCCGACCTCTACACCCGGGAAGGCGGGGG
>DASTDN010000163.1:0-10715 GCA_035710365.1 Streptomyces sp.
CCCGCCCCGGTGGCCTTCCGCGTACCGGAAGCGTTCCGCTCCCCGCCGTCCGCCGACACCGCAGACGGCATCACCCTGAGATTCACGCGCCCCGCCCCCCGGACCCCGTCGCCCCCGACCTGTGCCCTTCCGGCCGCGCGCCCGTGAGAGGGCCGGCCGGACCAGGTTCTGGTCACCGTAACCGCTGGTGGGCGGTTTGTGGATGAGTTGCGGACGAGTTGTGTGCGGTGGTGCGGGTGGTGACTCCCGGCGCGCCGTGCGCGGCGAGCCGTGGGCCGGGCCCGCCGGCCGGAAGGTGACGGCGGCCGAGGGGCGTTTCGGGTGCCTCGGGCCGCGTTGCCGGGGCCCGGGCGGGCCGCCGTACACTCCCGGGGTGACCGTCACCGCAACCTCCGTCGGCGAGTCGGACCGGCTGGAGCCCCGCGCGGCGTCCGCCTCCCGCGGCACACGCCCCGCCCGGCTCGCGCGTCTCGCGCCGTCCGCCACGGCCGTGCTCTCCGGAGTGCTGCTGTACGTCAGCTTCCCGCCGCGCACCCTGTGGTGGCTGGCCCTGCCCGCCTTCGCCGCCTTCGGGTGGGCCCTGCGCGGCCGGAGCTGGAAGGCGGGCCTCGGCCTCGGCTACCTCTTCGGCCTCGGTTTCCTGCTGCCGCTGCTGGTGTGGACCGGCGTGGAGGTCGGCCCGGGACCCTGGCTGGCGCTCGTCCTGGTGGAGGCGCTGTTCGTCGCACTGGTCGGCGCGGGCATCGCCGCGGTGTCCGCCCTGGCCGCCTGGCCGGTGTGGGCCGCGGCACTGTGGACCGCGGGCGAGGCGGCACGCGCGCGTACACCGTTCCACGGCTTCCCCTGGGGCAAGATCGCCTTCGGGCAGGCCGACGGGGTCTTCCTGCCGCTCGCCGCCCTCGGCGGCACCCCCGTGCTCGGCTTCGCCGTCGTCCTGTGCGGCTTCGCGCTGTACGAGACCGTCCGCCTCGCCGTCGAGACGCGCCACACGCGCGTGGTGCGACGCGCCGCCGCGGCGGCCGCCCTGCTCGCACTGGTCGTGCCGGTCGGCGCGGCCGTCGCCGCCCGCCCGCTGGTCAGCGACGCGGCCGAGGACGGCACCGCCACCGTCGCCGTCGTCCAGGGCAACGTCCCGCGCGCGGGACTCGGCTTCAACGCCCAGCGGCGCGCCGTGCTCGACCACCACGTGCGCGAGACGCAACGCCTGGCCGCCGCGGTCAGGGCCGGGAAGCTCCCGAGGCCCGACTTCGTGCTGTGGCCCGAGAACTCCTCCGACATCGATCCCTTCACCAACGCCGACGCCCGCCTGGTCATCGAGGGGGCCGTCAAGTCGATCGGCGCGCCCGTCTCCGTCGGCGGCGTCGTCGAGAGGGACGGCAAGCTGTTCAACGAGCAGATCCTGTGGGACCCGGACGAGGGCCCGCTCGACCGCTACGACAAGCGGCAGATCCAGCCCTTCGGTGAGTACCTGCCGCTGCGCTCGCTCCTCGGCGCCGTCAACGACAGCTGGACGTCCATGGTCCGCCAGGACTTCAGCCGGGGCACCGAGCCGGGCGTCTTCACCCTCGGCGGCACGCGCGTGGGCCTCGCCACCTGCTACGAGGCCGCCTTCGACTGGGCCGTGCGCGACACCGTCACCGGCGGCGCACAGATGATCTCCGTGCCCAGCAACAACGCGACCTTCGACCGCAGCGAGATGACCCACCAGCAGCTCGCCATGTCCCGCATCCGGGCCGTCGAGCACAGCAGGACCGTCACGGTGCCGGTCACCAGCGGCGTCAGCGCCGTCATCATGCCCGACGGCACCATCACTCAAAAGACCGGAATGTTCGTGGCGGACTCCCTGGTCCAGAAGGTGCCGCTGCGCTCGTCGCGGACGCCCGCCACCCGGCTGGGCGTCCTGCCCGAGATGGCGCTCGTGCTGGTCGGGGCCGGTGGACTGGGCTGGGCGGCCGGTGCCGCAGTGCGCGGCCGGCGCGCGGGTGGCGTGTAGCGGTACGACCGCCGTACGCCCCCGAAACCGGTCGGGGCGCCCAATCGGGCCCATTAGGGTCGGGGCCATGGCAACTCCTGAATTCATCACCTCCCTGCGTGCCTCCGTCGGCGGGCAACTGCTGTGGCTCCCCGGAGTCACCGCGGTCGTCTTCGACGACGAGGGCAGAGTGCTGCTGGGCCGGCGCACGGACAACGGCAAGTGGTCGTTGATCGGCGGCATCCCGGACCCGGGCGAGCAGCCCGCGGTCTGCGCCGTACGGGAGGTCCACGAGGAGACGGCGGTGCACTGCGTCGCGGAACGCGTCGTCCTCGTGCAGGCCCTGGACCCCGTGGTCTACCCCAACGGGGACGTCTGCCAGTACATGGACATCACCTTCCGCTGCCGCGCGGTCGGCGGCGAGGCCCGCGTCAACGACGACGAGTCGCTGGACGTCGGATGGTACGAGGTGGACGCGCTGCCGCAGCTCGGCGAGTTCGCGCTGCACCGGATCAAGCAGGCGCAGTCGGACACGCCGACGTGGTTCGAACCCATCACTTCCCCGTGAAGTGTGGTTGATGAGCACATGGGGCGGTGGAGGGCCGCTGCCTAGGGTCGAGCCATGACCGCGCTCAGTCCCCTCCCGGGTCCCCACGCCCCCTCGCCCGACCTCGGCGGCCGGACCGCTCTCGTCACCGGTGCCGCCGGCGGCATCGGCCGCGCCTGCGTGCTGCGTCTGGCCGCCGCCGGGGCGAAGGTCAGAGCGGTCGACCGTGACGCCGCCGGTCTCCGGGCGCTCGCCGCACCGGCCGCCGGCCTGCCGGGCACCGTCGAACCCCACGTCCTCGACCTCACCGACCTGGACGCCGCCGAACACGCCGCAGCGGGCACCGACATCCTGGTCAACAACGCCGGGCTCCAGTTGGTCAGCCCCATCGAGGACTTCCCGCCCGACGTCTTCCACACCGTGCTCACGGTGATGCTGGAGGCCCCGTTCCGGCTGGTCCGCGGCGCGCTGCCGCACATGTACGGGCAGGGCTGGGGCCGCATCGTCAACATCTCCTCCGTCCACGGCCTGCGCGCCTCGCCGTACAAGTCGGCGTACGTCTCCGCCAAGCACGGCCTGGAGGGCCTGTCCAAGACGGCCGCGCTGGAAGGCGCCCCGCACGGCGTCACGTCGAACTGCGTGAACCCCGGCTACGTCCGTACGCCGCTCGTGGAGAAGCAGCTCGCCGACCAGGCACGCGCCCACGGCATCCCCGAGGAGCGTGTGCTGTCCGAGGTGCTGCTGCGCGACAGCGCCCTCAAACGGCTCATCGAGCCGGAGGAGGTCGCCGAGGCCGTGGCGTATCTGTGCAGTCCCCCGGCGTCCTTCATGACGGGCGCGTCGCTCGTTCTCGACGGCGGCTGGACCGCGCACTGAGCCGCGTCCACGCGCGGTGACGGCCGGCCCTTCCTCCGATCGGCCGGCGGGGCGTCGGTCATCCCCGCCCCGCGGGCCGGCGTGGAGGTCCGTCGGCCTGTCGGCCTCCCGGCCGGTCGAGCCCGCGGTCCGGGGAGGCCGGTGAGTTTTCCACAGGCCTTGCCGGACCGACGGGGCGATGGTGAATCCTGTGAGCATGTCCCGCGATCACGTGCAGCCGGCCGAGCGCCAACCCGCCGGCACCCGAGCCGCCGGGAACCGCCCGGCCAGCGACGCCCACGCCGAGTCCCCGGCCGGGCCCGGTGGCGCGGCCGGGGGCGCCGCCGACGCCGGGAGCACGCCCGGCGACACCGAGGCGCCCTTCCTGGAACTGCTGGGCAGAGGCGCCACGGCCGACGCCTACGAGCAGCCGGTGCTGCGCGCCCGCGCCGAAGGGGCCCCGGCAGGCCGGATCGCCGCACTGGAGCACGCGAAGCTGCTCGCGCTGCGGGTCCGCGCCGAACTGGAGGGACGGCGCAGGCGGGAGGCCGAGCTGTCCGCGCTCTTCGAGACCGCGCACGACCTGGCGGGCCTCAGGGACCTGGACGCGGTCCTCCAGGCCATCGTCCAGCGCGCCCGCTCCCTGCTGGGCACGGACGTCGCCTATCTCAGCCTGAACGACCCGGAGCGCGGCGACACCTACATGCGCGTCACGGAGGGCTCGGTCGCCGCCCGCTTCCAGCAGCTCCGCCTCGGCATGGGCGAGGGCCTCGGCGGCCTCGTCGCCCAGACCGCCCGCCCCTACGTCACCGACGACTACTTCAAGGACGCCCGCTTCCAGCACACCGTCACCATCGACACGGGCGTCCACGACGAGGGCCTGGTCGCCATCCTCGGCGTGCCGCTGATGCTCGGGTCCGGCGTCATCGGCGTGCTGTACGCCGCCGACCGCCGCGCCCGCGTCTTCGAGCACGAGCAGATCGCCCTGCTCGGCTCCTTCGCCGCACTCGCCGCGGCCGCCATCGACACGGCGAACCTGCTGACCGAGACCCGCGCGGCCCTCGCCGGCCTGGAGCGGGCCAACGAGATCATCCAGGACCGCAGCGCCGTCATCGAGCGCGCCTCCGAGGTCCACGACCGGCTCGCGGAACTCGTGCTGCGCGGCGGCGGCGTCCACGACGTGGCCGCCGCGGTCTCCCAGGTCCTGCACGGCACGGTCGGTTTCACCGAGGCGGCCGACGCCCCCGCGGGCGCCCTGGAGGCCTCCCGCGCCGACGGACACGCGGTGCGGCACGGCGACGCGTGGATCGCCGCCGTCACCGCGGGCGGTGAACTGCTCGGCGCGCTCGTACTGCGCGGCCAGCCCGAACTCGATCCCGTGGACCAGCGCACCCTGGAGCGCGCCGCGATGGTCACCTCGCTGCTGCTGCTCGCCCGGCGGTCCGCGGCCGAGGCCGAACAGCGCGTCCGCGGCGAACTCCTCGACGACCTGCTCGACTCCCGCGACCGCGACCCGCGCCTGCTGCGCGAACGCGCCACCCGGCTGCGCGCCGACCTCGACGCCACCCACGTCGTGCTCGCCGCCCGTCTCCACGGCACGGCGGCGGACGCCGAGGAGGAGGCGGACGCCCGCCGCCGCCTGTGGGCCGCCGCGTCCCACCTCGCCGCGACCCGGCACGGGCTCGCCGCCGCCCGCGACGGCGGCACCGTCCTGCTGCTGCCGCTGGGAACGGACGACACCGCGACCGACGTCGCCCGCCGCACCGCCCGCCACCTCGGCACGGCCGTCCACGAGGCCGTCACCGTCGGCGCTTCCGCGCCGCTGGAGGACCTCGCCGCCGCACCCGACACCGTGGCCGCGGGCTACGCGGAGGCCAGACGGTGCCTCGACGCGCTGCGCCTCCTCGGGCGGGCGGGCGACGGCGCCGCCGCCGAGGACTTCGGGTTCCTCGGACTGCTCCTCGCCGGGGAACGGGACGTCGCGGGCTTCGTGGAGCGCACCATCGGGCAGGTCGTGGCGTACGACGAGCGGCGCGGCACCGAGCTGCTGCGCACCGTCGACGCCTACTTCGCCTGCGGCATGAGCCCGGCCCGCACCAAGGACGAACTGCACGTCCACGTCAACACGGTCGCCCAGCGCCTGGAGCGCGTGGCCCGGCTCCTCGGCGGCGACTGGCAGAGCCCCGCCCGCGCCCTGGAGATACAGCTTGCCCTGCGCCTGCACCGCCTGTCGGCACCGGCACCCGCGTCGCCGCCGGCACAGCACTGACCCCCGTCCGCACGGGGCGGACGGGGGCCGGGGAGCGGCGGTGCGGGGACCGGGGGCCGGTGGGGGCCGGCCGGCCCGGGTGGCCGGGTGGCCGGGTCAGACCGAGGGGGAATCGGCCGTGGACGTCTTCAGCGGCGGGGCGGCGCCGGTGGGCGCCACGTCGGAGAGGTCGCGGTCGCGGGTCTCCTTGGCCGCGGCGATCGCGACCACCGTCAGCAGCGCGGCGGCGATCACGTACAGCGAGATCCAGAAGGAGTTGCCGTAGTTGGAGTACAGCGCGGTCGCGATCAGCGGGGCGGGTGCGCCCGCGGCGACGGAGGCGAACTGGGCGCCGATGGAGGCACCCGAATAGCGCATCCGGGTCGCGAACATCTCGGAGAAGAACGCCGCCTGGGGCGCGTACATCGCACCGTGCAGCACCAGACCCACGGTCACCGCGGAGAGCAGGGCGCCGAAGCCGCCGGTGTCGATCAGCGCGAAGAAGGGGAACATCCACAGGCCGATGCCGACCGCGCCGATCATGTACACGGGCCGGCGGCCGATCCGGTCCGACAGCGCGCCCCACAGCGGGATGACCACGAAGTGCACACCGGAGGCGATCAGCACCGCGTTGAGCGCGGTCTGCTTGGGGAGATGGGTCGCCGCGGTGGCGTAGACGAGGATGAAGGCGGTGATCACGTAATAGCTGATGTTCTCGGCCATGCGCGCGCCCATCGCGACGAGCACATCGCGCCAGTGGTGCCGCAGGACGGCCACGAGGGGCATCTTCTCGGTGACCGCGTCGGCCTGGGCCTTGCGGGCCTCGGCCTGCGCCAGCGCCTCCTTGAAGACGGGCGACTCGTCGACGGAGAGGCGGATCCACAGCCCCACGATCACCAGTACCCCGGACAGCAGGAACGGGATGCGCCAGCCCCAGCTCTCGAAGGCGGCGTCCGACTGCACGGCGGTGAGGAAGGAGAGCACCCCCGTCGCCAGGAGCTGGCCCGCCGGTGCGCCGGTCTGCGGCCAGGAGGCCCAGAATCCGCGCCGCCGCGCGTCACCGTGCTCGGAGACGAGCAGCACGGCCCCGCCCCACTCGCCGCCCAGCGCGAAGCCCTGCACGAGTCGCAGCACCGTCAGCAGCACGGGAGCGGCGGACCCGACCGTGGCATGGGTGGGCAGCAGACCGATGGCGAACGTCGCCCCGCCCATCATGAGCAGGCTCAGCACCAGCAGCTTCTTGCGCCCGAGCCGGTCACCGTAGTGCCCGAACACCAGGGCGCCGATCGGCCGCGCGGCGAACCCGACGGCGTACGTGAGGAACGACAGGAGGGTGCCGACGAGCGGGTCGGAGCCGGGGAAGAACAGCTTGTTGAAGACGAGAGCGGCGGCGGAACCGTAGAGGAAGAAGTCGTACCACTCGATGGTGGTGCCGACGAGGGACGCGGCGACGATGCGCTTGAGGTTGTTCGGGGCTGGTGGAGCGGCTGCGGGCGACGACATCGGCACCACTTCCTGCGGGGACGGGGACGTTTCTGTGTCGACACACCGTAGGAACCGGCAGGTCAGGGGCGTATGTGGTGGGACACCATAGTTCAGAGGCGAACTATGCGTGCGGTGCCCATGCTCGACCGGGGCAGGTTGTTCGGTGGTCCGGATGAGGCGGAGGTGGGTGGCGTCCGCGTCGTGCGCGTGCCGGTCACACTCCCACGTCGCCGGGCGGCTGACGACCCCTGGTGCCTCGGCGGCGGCCGGTTCCGGAAGCCCCTGGGGGGCGGCATCGGCGGCCGGTTCACGTGGCGGCCCGTCGGGCGGCGGGGTGACACGAGGACGGGTATGACGCTGCTGGTCACGGCCGCGCGCTGCGCGCCGACGACGGGCGCGGTGCTGCCGCCGGGTCCGTCACGGCGCCGCTTCCCGCGTCGCCGGCGGCTTCGTGCGCAGGACGACCGGATTCGTTCGGAGGGCGACAGGCTTCGTTCGGAGGGCGACAGGCTTCGTGCGGAGGAGGTAGACGCGCCTATGCCCGGTCCGGGCCGGGGGTGTCCGCCGGGGGCGGAGGGTGGGGCCGGCCGCCGGTCCGGACGAGGGGGCCCCGGCCGGTGGGCGCCGCCCGGCGGGTGTGTCCCGCTCTGCCGAGGACGTACGGCCGGGCCGTGCTGACGCGTCGCGACGTCTCCTTGCGCAGGGCGCGGGAGATGGACAGGAGCTCGCCGACGTCCGAGCCCAGGTCGTTGCTGAAGGGCAGCGCGACCCGGGCGGCGGTGAGCGCCGTGTCGGGGTCCTCGACGGTGGGGCGGAGGGCCAGCGCGCCGGTGATGTATCCGGCGGTCTGCTCGGCGGGGCCGTGGGCCAGGTCGGCGTGCGGGGCCACCCGGGTCAGGTAGGGGCTCAGGCGTACCAGGCCGTCGCGGCACTCGATGAGCCGGCGGTAGAAGCGCTCGTGGGCGCTGGGGCGGCGCCGGCGGCTCCAGAAGCACGACGGCCTGCGGTTCAGGACGAGGTCCGGGTACGCGGCGACGAGAGCGGTCCACAGGGGCGTCAGCTCGTTGAACAGGCGGCGGTGGTGCAGGACCGTCTTCCAGCACAGGATCATCTGGATCATGGCCGAGTACCAGATCCCGAGCAGGACGACACTCAGTGCCCAGTCGGTCACCGACGAGTTGAGGGTGCGGAACTCCTCGCGTGAGGCGTGGTCGTCGATGCGCAGGAACACCCAGACGAGACGGTGGATGGCCGCGGCCATCAGCCCGAACAGGCCGACCGCCATGGTCCACAGGCCCAGCGACAGATGCCGGGACGCCATGCGCGCGCAGCGCAGCACCCAGAGCTTCGTCGTCAGATAGGCGTAGATGTAATAGGTGTTGCTGAGGACGTAGAAGCCGGTGACCGCCGGTTGTGCCATGTGCGGGGTGCTCAGGGTGTGCGAACGCATGGACGGGGGCGTCGCGATCATGCAGATCGTCAGGGAAGCGAGAACCACGGCCAGCAGGATCGTGCTGATCCACAGGCGCCGCCGGTACTCCGCGCATTCGCGCCGGATGGACGAGATGAAGAAGAAGACGAGGACGTACAGGGCGATCATGTGGGCCGCGTTGTACGCCACCTCGTCGACGCCGACCGTGGTCAGTTCGTCGATCGCGTCGCTCACCTGCGGGAACGTCAGGATCTCACCGGTGAGCAGCAGCAGAAGACAGGAGACCAGGGTCCGCAGGAGCCGGTCGTGCGGGGCGCGGATCAGGTCGGTGACCTTCCACAGGGATCCGATGGCCAGCATGGTGATCACCGGACCCTGCGACGTCACATCCATCCGAGGCGCGGGTTCAGTGCGGAACGCAGCAGGTGCAGGGCCGGATTCTCCGGCGGGTGGGGCGTGACGGAGTCCATGACCACCGCCCACTCCTGGATCATCGTCGCGACGAGTTCCGCCTCGTACTCGAAGTCCTCGGTGTAGGCCGTGCGCTGGCATCCCCGCTTCAGCAGGAACGCGGGGAAATCCGGCCCCGGATCGGGAAAGGCGTCGCGCGCGACCGGGTCGTTCTGGTGATCGGCGAGGATGTGGCCGATCTCGTGCAGGATGATGTGGTCCTGGTGTATCCGGGTCGTCGCGCTCTGGTAGAAGATGTTCTCCGCGTCCGGCTGGGAGAGCCACACGCCGGACGGTCCGGGAATCGGCAGGTCCCAGGGGATCAGCCTGATGGACTTGCCCCGGTGTTCACCCAGCCTGTCGCATAACTCGTGTATGTCCAGTGGTGGGCGTATGTCGAGGTGGCGCAGCAGACGGCGGCAGTATTGTCGGAGCTGACGTTCCCGTACGGACACGATGTCCTCTCTCATGCTCCTGGGTTGGAATCGGAAGTGCCGCCCTGATCAAGGACTTCGATCATCCTGAGTAGCTGCTCCCGCATGGCGGGCGTCATCGTGCCCGCCCGCATCGCGACCTTCCGCACCTGTCGGCTGGCGAGTGCCTGCCGCAGAAGCATGTCGTCGGACGACGACTGGCCCACGAGATCGTGGACGGTGATGGGCGGGGACCCGGGGTCGCGATGATCGTCGAAGAACTTCGCGAGACCCACGAGCACGCTCAACGTGGGGTTCGTGTGCGATCCGTTGCGGAGCATCGCGAGATAGCTCCGCGACAGGGTCGCCGTGTGGGAAGGGTCCGCTGTCACCTCCTTTGCCACCTCGGCGGTCGAGTACTCCCGCTGACGGCCTCGGGGGTCCGACCAACGCACCGTCGCGAACAGTGCGTTCAACCGCTCGGCCAACGTGCACCCCTGCTGCCGTTCGTCATCTCCTGTCACGGCTTCACTCCTGGTGCCGGCTCTGCCCTCGGTGAATCATCTGGATGATACATCGACTGTCTGTACAGCCTGTTGAACAGAACTCAAGGTCTTCTTGACCGTATGGACCGGCGCTGCCAAAATATTGGACCTATCGCTAGTTAGTTGGCATGCAGAGGAGATCCACTGGCGCGGTGGTGTCAGGCTGTTGACCGCCGATCAGGTGTTATCCGGTCTCAGGCGACTCGGGAGTGGCCCATCGTGTCGAGGTGTGAGGACTCAGGCGCCGTTTCGGCCCGTCTGCCGGATGTCCCCCGCGGCGCGGGGAGGCTCCCCGGGGTCCCGGCGGCCGGATCGGCCTGTCGGAGCGGCCCCGCCGCGGGAGGACTCTACGCGGGAGGAGTCGCCGCGCCCGCCGTGTCCCGGGCCTGATCCGGCCCCACGGCACCGCGCCCGCCCCGGGACCCCGGCCGTCCGCGCCGGAGGTCGCCCTCGTACCGCTCCGCACCGCGCCGGTCACGGCTCCTCGCCGACCGGTGCCGCCTGCCCGACGTTTCCCGAGGAAGGAGTCCCCCGTGTCACCGGCGCTTCTCGCACTCGCCCAGGGGCCCTCCGCCACCGCCGTCACCGTCGACGCCGCAGGCACCGTACGCACCGCGAGACGGTCATGAGGGGCGGCGCACCCGGCCGTTCCTCGGCGGCGGTCCCCCCGGTGGCGGCCCGGGCCGCGCGTGTCACGGGACCGCCCGCCGGGATCCGGCGGGCGACCCCGGCCGAGGCCGGGCGGCACCGTCATTGGTGCGTGCCGCG
>DASTDN010000164.1:0-2135 GCA_035710365.1 Streptomyces sp.
CAGCCGCATGTACCGGACCGGTGACCTCGCGCACTGGGACCGTGAGGGGCGGCTGCACTACGCGGGCCGTACCGACGGTCAGGTCAAGATCCGCGGCTTCCGCATCGAACCCACGGAGATCGAGACCGTACTGAACACCCACCCCCACCTCGCCCAGGCCGTCGTCCTGGCCACCGACCACCTCACCGCCTATGTGACGGCCGTGCCCGGCACCGCCCCGACCCCCGCCGCACTGCGGGCCTGGTCGCGTGAGCGGCTGCCCGACCACATGGTTCCAACGCACTTCGCGGTCCTCGACCGGCTGCCGCTCACCCCCAACGGGAAACTCGACAAGCGGGCACTGCCCGAGGTGGAGGCACCCCTGGAGAGCGGGGGCCGCGCGCCGCGCACCGAGGCGGAGGAACTCCTGCGGACCCTCGTCGGCGAGGTCCTCGGCTCGGCGGCACCGCTCTCCATCGACGACAGCTTCTTCGAGCACGGCGGGCACTCCCTGCTCGCCGCCCGCCTCACCCACCGCATCGCCGCCGCGTTCGGCGTGACCCTGACCCTCCGCGACGTCTTCCAGCACCCCACTCCCGCCGCGCTCGCCCGGCGTGTCGCGGAGGCCTCCGGCCGCCCGGCGCTGCCGCCGCCCACCCGCGCCGCCGTCCGCCCCGAGCTGCTGCCGCTCTCCCACGCGCAGCAGCAGCTCTGGCTCGTGGCCGGGCTGACGGGACCGGACACCGCCTACAACGTGCCGATGGCGGCACGGCTGACCGGCGGCGACGCCGACCCGGCCGCGCTCCGGGCCGCCGTCGGCGACCTGGTCCGGCGTCACGCCCCGCTGCGCACCCGCTTCGCCACCACCGACGGTCATCCCCACCAGGTGATCACCCCCGCCGACGAGGCCGCCGACGGCGTGGCCTTCGAGGTCCGTGAGGTGGCAGCGGGGGACACCGGCGCCGAACTGCTCGCCGCCGCCCGGCACCCCTTCGACCTGGCCTCCGAGCACCCGCTGCGCGTGACCCTGCTCCGGGAGGGCGACGGCCGGTCCACGCTGCTGGTCCTGCTGCACCACATCGCCACCGACGGCCAGTCCCTGCGGCCCCTGTTCGCCGACCTGTCCGCCGCCTACACGGCCCGCACGGCCGGCCGCGCCCCCGACTGGGAGCCGCTGCCGCTGGAGTACGCCGACTACGCGCTCTGGCAGCGCCCGGCCCTCGCCGACGGCGTCCTCGACGAGCAACTCGCCTACTGGCGAGCGGCGCTGGAGGGCCTGCCCGAGGAACTGGACCTGGTCACGGACCGGCCCCGGCCCGCCGTCGCCGGCCGGCGCGGCGGAGCCGTGCCGCTCGACTTCGGCCGTGACCTGCACAAACGCGTGGTGGCCCTGGCGCGCGCCGAGAGGTGCACGCCGTTCATGGTGATCCAGGCGGCCCTGGCCGCGCTGCTCACCCGGCTGGGCGCGGGCACGGACGTCCCCCTCGGTTCGCCCGTCGCGGGCCGTACCGACGAGGCGCTCACGGACCTGGTGGGCTTCTTCGTCAACACGGTCGTGCTGCGGACCGACACCTCCGGCGACCCGGCGTTCCGGGACCTGCTGGGCCGGGTCCGGGCGACGGACCTGGACGCCTTCGCCCACCAGGACGCCCCCTTCGACCTCGTCGTGGAAGCCGTCAACCCGGCACGCTCATCCGCCCGGCACCCCCTCTTCCAGATCTGCCTGTCCCTGGAGCAGGGACAGGCCCCGGCGCCCGACTTCCCCGGCCTGCACGCCGGCCCGGCGCAGGCCCTGGCCACCGGAGCGGTCAAGTTCGACCTGGAGTTCCTGCTCACCGCCGACGAGGACACCGGCCTGACCGGGACGGTGCTCTACAGCTCCGACCTGTACGACCGCGACACCGTCGAACACATGGTGCGCATGCTGGAACGCCTCCTCGAGCACGCCGTCGGCGCCCCCGAAGTCCTCCTCTCCGAACTCGGTCTCCTGGACGGTGTGGAGTTGGGGCGGGTGGTGGGGGAGTGGGCGGGTGGGTCGGCTCCGGTGGGTGTTCCGGTGCTGTCGTCGCGTTTTGAGGAGCAGGTGGGGTTGCGTCCGGGTGCGGTGGCGTTGGTGTGGGGTGGGGAGTCGGTGTCGTACGGGGAGTTGAATGCCC